>JAVCCF010000148.1 GCA_030765625.1 Candidatus Tenebribacter burtonii | reverse complement strand
TAAAAAATATGATTTTTGGGAAGGTGTTTACTTTGAATTTAACCCATATAATACAATAGAGAATTTCGAAGCATGGTTTGACACTTCTTCAACCATAGATGATTTAAGAAATTCACCTTTTTCTGAGTTCGGAGAAGATGATATAACTGTTTTTGGTGTTGACTATGAAATCCCATTAATTCAGAGTCCATTATTTGCTTTAAGTCATTATGGTGAAGTTGCTAAAATAATGGATCACAAAATGGGTTTTATCTTTCCGGGTTTCTATTCCAAATTTCTCATTTTCCACATGAATCTTGAATACAGAATTTATCAGGAAGATTTCATGCCTGCCTTTTTTAACCAACTTTATGATGAGCAAAGGGCGGTTGTAGTAATCGATAGCGCTGGTAAGAAAACAGCAATTTCTAAAGAGGAATACCAACTCGTAAATATGACCAAATCTCATGGTTGGTATGGAAGCTTGACGACCAATTTTCTTAACTTTCTCTTTATAACTGTAGCCTATGAAGATATGTACGATGAGAATGATGACAACTCACGTTCTTTATGGGGGAAAGCAAATTTCGATACAAAAATTATTCCAAAACTCACAAAAGCAGAGATCGGATACACTCAAACAGGATTTGATAAATTAACTGAATTTAAAACAGCTAATGCCATTATCAATGGTACGCTTGGTTATTCTTTAGGTGGAAGCACTCAACTAGTAGGAAGTTACCAGGAACGTTATGTTGATTTAAATAATGATGGTAAAATCAAAGGCACGGACGAAACTATTACATCTATGAGTATAGGTGTAGAGTTTAGTTTTTAAGTTTAATTCTTTGTATTCTCTCTGTCATTGCGAGGAACGAACGTGACGTGGCAATCATTTCTTTTTCTTCTTTCAGCATTAGAGATTGCTTCGTCTGAAACCTGTGAGAGAAAATTCGCAAAGACTAGGATAAAAAAATGAAAGATTTCATAGATGCACACTGCCATCTGGCAGATGATAGGATTGCTTCCAATTTGGCAGAAGAAATCACTGAAGCCAAAAAAGTTGGAATAACTCATTTTATATCATCTGCCCTTTGTCAGAAAGAAATCGAATGGCATCAAAACAGCTCTTTTCCTGGTATGTTCTGGTCTGCAGGGATTCATCCGTATTATGATGAATCTGTTGAGCAGGATTTTGAAATGATGATAAAACTCTGCAATGCAAAAGAAATAATTGCAATTGGTGAGATTGGACTGGATAATCGTAAAGATAATTTCGATTGGCAAAAGAAAATTCTATTGATGCAACTCGATCTTGCAAAGAATTATGATCTTCCGGTTGTTTTTCATACCGTGAAGCAATATTACGAATTGGAAAAAATATTGAAAAATAATTTTCCAAAAGTACGGGGATTTTTGCACGCATTCAATGCTTCTCAAGAAATCTTTGAAAAATTCAAAAAATATGATCTTGGATTTTCATTGAATGCAAAAACACCGAAAGATGAAGTGATACTTGCAATAATAAAGCACGGGTTTTATTTCTTCGAAACTGATGCTCCATATATGAGACCACGTGTATTAAATGAAAATTTCAATCATCTAAAAAATCTTATTTGGATTGTAAAACAAATTTCACAAAAAACAAATACTAATTTGGAAATACTGAAAGAAAGACAATTTAATAATTTTTGTGATATGTTTGGATAAAACCTTGCGAATGGTGCATCGGCTTGAGGAATAAACAATGCTGAAATTCTCTTACCCGTCTAATGATCTTGATCTTCGCAATGGTTGGTTATAATGGATTACCATTGCGGAGGTTTTCAGCCATCCGCAAGGTAAGTTAGTATGAAAAGGAAAAATATATGAAACAATTTAATAGAACAGAGTTGTTATTTGGTAAAGAAGCAATTGAGATATTTCAAAAATCCAGAGTGGCTGTTATGGGTTTAGGTGGTGTTGGCAGTTATGCAGCCGAAGCGCTTGCTAGAAGTGGTATAGGTTCATTTCTACTTGTAGATTTTGATACAATTAGTATTTCCAATTTAAACAGACAATTACCTGCACTTCATAGCACGCTCGGGATGATGAAAACTGAAGCAATGCGTGACCGGATATTAGATATTAATCCAAAAGCTAAAATTGATATTTATTCCGATTTCTGTGTTCATGAATCGCGTGATTTTTTACTGGAAAACATTGATTTTGTGGTTGATGCAATTGATAGTTTAGGTCCCAAAGCAGGTCTTCTGGAATCCTGTATTCACAAAAAGATTCCGGTAATTTCTTCAATGGGAGCAGCAAGTAGATTTGATCCATCCAAGATTGAACTTGTAGATATTTCTAAAAGTAAGATTTGTCCTCTGGCAAAAAAAGTGAGAAAATATCTTCATCGAAGAGGAATTGAAAAAGGAATTCCTGTTATCTACTCTTATGAAAAACCGATCCCTCAATTTGACCACGAGGCTGGCTCAGAAGAAGAATGGGTTTCCGGACGCGGCAGAAAAAGAGGAACGCTGGGCTCCGTAGTATACTTACCTGCAATAATGGGAATGTGGGCTGCCAGTTATGTATTGAGAAAATTGGTTAGGAAATTATAGTTCACGGATTTTCACGGAAAATACAGAGTTAATTTTTAAAACAACTCAATCTATCATTGTCTCTTCTTGTACATATTTCTCAGGAATTTGTTTTTTCGCTTTTGCACCCAGAGTTTCTATTTTTTTAGCACGTGAAATGAGATTTCCAGAACCTGTAGATAGCTTCTTTACTGCATCATTATAAGCACCTTGAGTTCTTTTCAAATTTACATCAATCTTTTCAAGATCATCAATGAAACCATTTAACTTATCCAAAAGAGCACCACCCTGTCGAGCAATTTCAAATGCATTCTTAGTTTGATTTTCCTGACGCCAGATAAAAGCAATCGTCCTCAAAGTTGCAAGTAAAGTACTTGGACTCACGATTACGATCTGTTTATTGTAGGCATATTGATAGATCATATTATCATGCTGCATAACAACTGCAAAAACACCTTCAATGGGAATGAAGAGCATCACAAAATCAGGAGAATTTAAGCCTTTTAAATCTTGATAATTCTTTTTATGAAGATCATCGATTTGAGATTTTATTGAGAGATTCAAAGCTTTCAAATAGCCTGCTGCCTGTTCTTCTGTTTCAGAAGTAACCATGCGCTCATAATTGACCAAAGAAACCTTGGAATCAACTATCACGTGTTTCTCTTCAGGAAGATTAATTTTTACATCAAGTTGCTTTCGATGACCTTCATCATCAATCAAGCTAACCTGAGTTTCGTAGTCAATCCCTTTTCTCAAACCAGATTTTTCCAGAATTCTTTCCAGGATCACCTCTCCCCAGTTACCCTGGATTTTTACATCACCCTTAAGAGCTCTCGTGAGGTTATTGGCATCATCACTGATTTTTTTGTTGATGTCTTTTAATCCCTTTATTTGTTCAATTAATGAAGTATTGCTTAATCTATTCTTCTCATCTGTAAGTTCTATTTTTTGCTCAAAATCTTTAATCTTTTCTTTAAGAGGATTTAGAAGTTCATCCAGATTAGCTTTATTTTGCTCGGTAAATTTTTTGGTTTTTTCTTCCAGTATTTCATTTGCCAGATTTTTAAATGCATCTGTAAATTTTGCTTGTAGTTCTTCCAACTCTTTTTTCTGATCATTCAATTTTTCTTGCAAATTTAAATTTATAGTATCTAGTTTGGAAACTTCAGACAGAGAATTTGTGAGTTTTTCTCTTTCGGTATTTATTTCAATTTCATTTTTCTGAAGTTCGCTTTTCAGCATTTCTACTTTTGCTTCCTGTTTCCCTTTTTTAGCAAACATGAACAACCAGATTATTACACCACCTACTAAAACTCCTACAGCTAAATATAACAATTCCATTTCTCCTCTCAACTAAATATTAAAGGATTTTACATAATAGAATAATGTTGTCTTTCTGAGGAAATCTTCGGAGAATTTTTTCACGAAGAATCTTATTATAAGCGGAGATCCTTCCAAAGAACAACGTGCAAGATCCGTCAGGATGACAAAAACACTCTATTATGCAGAACTCAACTAAATATTATCAGCAAGTTTAATTTTGGCTTTTAATTCCTCTTCTTCTAATTTTCCCATTTCTGCTAAAGCTTTATTAAGCAGAACAACACGTTCGCGATAAGGTATGAATGCGCTTTTAAAACCATTAATAATTATGTTCTTTATGTCGGTATAATCCAAACCCAACTCATTGATCGCAAGCATATATTCGTCGGTAAGGGTAGTATCAGAAATCAAGCGATTATCTGTATTAAGTGTAACACGCAATCCGTAATCAAGATAAAAGTTTAGTGGGTGCTGTTTAAGGCTGGGAACTGATTTAGTATGCATATTGCTCTTTAAACAGATCTCAAGCGGAATCCGATGGTCATTTACATAGTTTAACAGATCTCCATCTTCAATCAATCTGGTTCCATGTCCAATACGATGTGTACCGCAATAATGCAAAGCTTCATGAATACTCTTGGGTCCATAAGCTTCACCTGCATGAATTGTGATATTAATATTATTATTCAGTGCAAGATAGAAAGCTTCCATATGATCTTTTGCAGGATAATTGTATTCTGCACCTGCAAGATCAAAACCAATTACCCCTTTATTTTTATAGGCAACAGCCAGCTTTGCTAATCTTAATGATTTATCGGGGTTCATATTACGGATTCCACAAATAATTACTCCGGTCCGAATATTATATTTTTTTTCTGCTTCCCGCAAACCTTTGATTACAGCATCTGAAATAATAGTTAACTTGAGCCCTTTTTGAGTGTGTAAAATGGGGGAATACCGTACTTCTAAATATCTGATATTTTCTTTTGCAGCATCTTCAGCAAGTTCAAATGCAGTTCTAATTAGTGATTCTTCTGTTTGCATAACACTCAAGGTTATATCAAATGCCCCTAAATATTCATCTAAACTTTTACAATTTTCATCGCAGGATACTATTTTTTTTAGTTCCTCTTCTGTGTCTGCAGGCAGCTTAACTTTCTGTTTTTTTGCAAGATCAAAAATTGTAGAAATTCTAATTGAACCATCCAGATGAACATGCAGATCTGTTTTTGGTAGTTTTTCTATAAATTCTCTTTTTAATTTCATTTTTCTCTCCATTAAACTCTTATGGGATATGTATCATTTTATATAATTCTAAAAACTCCATTTATCAAAACAAACAATTTTTTTTATATCTTTTCTCTTCTTACTTTGTGCAATAGTTTTTACAGCCTTTTCATATAATGTCTTTTTCTTTTTTGGATATCCAAACGGACTGAAGGCTACAACTCTAATATTATTGGGAATATCAAGAATTTCACGAACTTTCTGCTCATTAAAAGCAGCCAGCCAGCAACTTCCAATTCCAGAATTCCAGGCTGTAAGCATCATCTGTTGAAAAGCAATGGCAGTATCAACCAGATAATAATTTTGATTATTCATCATCCCACTTTTTGCAGGATCTGCACAAGCAACAATAACAATCGGAGCATCTTTGATAAAGAAATTAACTTTGCTGATCATCCCACTTCTAAGTGCTAGATCTTTTATTATCTTCTTATCTTTTACAACTATAAAACGCCAGCACTGTTTGTTTTGAAATGATGGAGACAGTCGAACTGCCTCCATCATTTCATTTAGAATTTCTTCTGGGATTTCTCTATCCAGAAAACTCCTAACACTTTTTCGTGAAATTATTACTTCATCAAATTCCACTAAAATGAAACTCCAATTCCAGCGTTAAAAACAGAATATTTACTTACAGTGTAATCTGCATAAAGTTTAAATAGTAATAAACTGTATCTAATACCAGCTGTTGCCCTCATTTCATTCTCACCATCAACATCGAACTTAATCTTCTTCTCAATAGACTCAATTTCGTTATCTTCATTTATAATTTGATATATGTAATCATATTCGGCAGTAACATTTGTTTTATCATAACCAACACCTGTATAAAGTGTCCACATTAGAAGTTTCTTACTTACTTCCAGATTTGCATTAAAATTTGAAAATGTAAGAAGATCACCTATATAAAGATTTTGGTAGGCTGCTTGAATTGCAATATCAATAGGAATTAGCGGAATGTACTGACTTACACTATGCTTCAAACCAACACCCCAGAAACCTAAATCACCAATATCCTTGCTGATCTCAACTTTAGGACAGCCGCGAATCATTATCTCATTTCCGAAAGGTAACCCTAAATTAAATTGCGGCATTAAAAATGGCACAGCCGGCAAATTCGCACCATTAGGTAACGACAAATCCAATTGTGATGCATCTAATCCCGGAATATCATTAAGAAGGTCATTATGCTCAAAAGTAGCTCCATCCTTTCCAAAAACTGTTGCAGATTCTAACTCTGGATCACTATAGAGATAAATCACTTCACCTGGGTTTTCTGGATCATCTATAAAGAGATCGGGTCTAACAGCAGTAAATGTTTTATCTTCATTAGGTACAAAAGCCAACATAGTATTCACATTTAAACCAAAAGTAAAAGGCTTGAGCACATTTGCAGTATTGAAAAGCCCTGTATTCATTGTTGCCCCAAATGCAGTTACTAAAGGTTTTACATACATAATACCATTATCTTTTCCAAATTGTTCCAATTTTTCTTGTACACCAGCAAACAAAGCCGTGATCATTACTATCAATACTAAACTAAATAACGCTTTTTTCATCTCTCCTCCTCATAATTTTAAAATACTTACGTTTTTTTAATCTCTATTTTATTTCTGTTAAACTTTTTGAAATCTACTCTAATAAGTCAATGTAAAACATAAACTGAAGCTGAAGGAATTATAATTTCCCATATTAAATTCATACTTTAAATTTATACTTAAAAATTATAAATACAATTCAATATATCATGAGAGAATTATAAGATATATTCGTGATGATAAAGTTGCTAATATCACTTAATTGTAATCAACAAATAACTTTACAAAAAAGCCGAGGGCAAATTGTTTGCTAACTTAGAATTACGGAGTTGAAAGATGCTGAAAGATAAAAAGATTTTATTGGGAATTACAGGTGGGATAGCGGCTTACAAAGCTGTTGATCTTGCCAGCAAACTCACGAAAATGGGAGCCGAGGTTAAAACTATCATGACTGCCCATGCTTGTGAATTTGTTAGTCCCATTACGTTCAAATCGATCACCCATCAATCAGTTTTAACAAAAATGTTCGATGTTAATGCAGATATTGAGCACATCTCACTTGCCGATTGGGCTGACTTGATTATCATCGCTCCCGCAACAGCAAATATAATTGGAAAAACCGCTTCCGGAATTGCTGATAATCTTTTTTCAACGACAATAATGGCAACTACAGCTCCAGTACTTTTTGTTCCGACTATGAACATTCACATGTATGAAAATCCAATAGTTCAGGAAAATATTGTAAAACTATCCAATTTGGGTTATTTTTTTATGGAACCTGAATATGGTATTCTTGCTTGCGGTTATAAAGGGATAGGACGGTATCCTGAGAATGAAGAAATTGTTTTTCATATTGTAACGTATCTCAAGTATAAGAAAGATTTATTGGGCAAAAATATTCTGATTACTGCTGGAGCAAGTCGAGAAAAAATTGATCCTATGCGGTTTATCACAAATTATTCTACCGGAAGAATGGGATTAGCATTGGCTCGAGCAGCTTATATCAGAGGAGCAAAAATTAAGTTCATTCATTCTTCGCTCGGTGTAAAAGCTCCTGAATATCTTAACTCTATAAAAGCAATATCAGCTAAAGAAATATATAATTCTGTTCTGAAAGATTTCCCAGAATCAGATATTACATTCATGACAGCTGCAGTTGCCGATTATACTCCCATTAAATCATCTAAACAGAAAATAAAGAAATCTGATAATCTAAACCTTGTACTGAAAAGAACCAAAGATGTTTTAAAAGAACTTGGTGAGAAAAAAACCAGTAAACAAATTTTGGTTGGATTTGCTGCTGAATCCGAAAACATAAAAGAAAATGCTCTTCAAAAGATCGAGAAGAAGAATTTAAATTTCATTTGTGCGAACAACCTGAATGTTTCTGGTAAAGATGATACTGAAATACTGGTTCTAGGTGAAGGAAAAGAAATCAAACTTATAGGAAATAAATTTTCTGTAGCTCATCAAATCATTGATATTGTTTTGAAATCCTCAATAAAATTAAATATATGAAAAATAACGCAATTATTATTACAGGTGCAAACGGAAATGTGGGTTCTTATTTCGCAAAGAAATATTACGAACTGGGTGAAAACTTGATCTTGATCGTCCACAAAAGTGAGCATCGCACAAAAAATTTAGTTAAAGATCATTCTGATAAAATAAAAGTAATACAAATTGATCTATCTGATTATTCAAACCTCAAAATCAAATTAGCAAGAGTTATTGCTAAAACAGGTTGGAAACCAGATCGACTGATCCATACGGCAACAGCAAGAAGTCATGCCATCAAATCTTTATCTGATTCCGATCCTGAACTTTGGAAAAATATTATTAATGTAAATCTTGTTGGAACGTTCAATATTTTAAAAACTACACTGAAATATTTCAAAGAGAACAGTAATGGCAAGATAGTACTTTTCGGCTCCAATGTTTCTCGTATTGGTCTTCCCAAAGGAACTGCTTACGCAGCTTCTAAAGCTGGTATAGCTAATATTGGGAGAACTCTCGCAACAGAAGAAGCAGCTAATAATATTATTATTAATACTGTTTCTCCTGGACCTATCAAAATAGATGACAGCCAATTCTCAGAAAGCTACCGCAAATTCCGTCAGGAATATTATGAAGAAAAATTACGAGAGACCCCATTAAAACGCTGTGCTTCCTTCCAGGATATTTTTGGGCTTTGTGAATTTCTTCTTTCTAAAGACAATTCTTATATTACCGGAGAAGAATTCTTTATAACCGGTGGCAAAATTTAGTGCGAATTCTTTGTATTATTGTTATTTTGTTTTCCTGCATTAACTCAATTGAGGCTAAATTCAATATTGCTGCATATCCACAATTTTCTTATGCGGAAGATACCGGTTTTTTAGCTGGTGTAATAAGTTATTCTAGATTTCAGTTCAAAGATTATCCAGAAGATATTCCAAAACAAAAACTAACTATTCAAGCAGTTTATACATCAAAGAAACAGTTTAGTTTAAGGTTTGAACCTTTCCTATTTACAAAGAATGGTTTGTATGAGTTTGAGACAGAATTCGAATATAAGTATTTCCCCACTGAATTTTATGAAGTAGGTAACACAAATTTTAATGCTGAGAGTGAAAAATATACTTCAAAAAGGTACTCAATTGATTTGATAATGAAAAGAAAAATCAATGAATCATGGTTTTTGCTCGGACTAGCTGAAATGTATAGATCAAAACTTGCAAAAACAGAAGCGGATGGGATTTTAGTAGAACAGTCTACACCTGGGAGTGAACCATTTTCTTTAATAGGCCTTGGTGCTGGATTAATGTATGATACTAGGAATTCAGCGACTTATCCTACTAATGGTGATTTAGTAAAATTTGAATTCAATGGTTACAATAACTTATTTGGTAGTGATTATAATTACGTCCAACTTCGATTTGTTGCAAGCAAATACTTTAGTTTTATAGATAATCATGTTTTAGCTATCTCATCAAATATGATCTTTACTGATAATATTGCTCCTTTTCAAAAATTACCACAACTTGGTGACCAACTACGTGCCTATCCTGATGAAATATTCACTAATGAAAAAATATATGTTTTTCGTGCTGAGTATCGTGTGTTTCCATTTTCCTCAAAGGTATTAGATCGATTAGGTTTTGTACTATTTATTGATTCTGGTGAAGTTGTTTCTGAAGTTGAAGATTTTTCAATAAGTAGCATACGTTGTTCTTATGGTGGAGGATTTAGGTTTTCTATTTTCACCGATGAACGCTTTAATTTAAGATTTGATATTGGTTTTTGCAAAGATCACCAAAATTTTGAAATTAGCGGTGGAGAAGCCTTTTGAAGTTTTTTTTAACTATAATTTTTCTATTTTCATTTATATTTCTACAAGCTTTTGAAGTTGATGAAAAATTAACTTTCCAAATCAAATACGGAATTATTAAAGCTGGAGAAGCAACATTGCAGATAAATTCTCACATCTACAAAGATTCAACTGAATGCTACATAATCGAATCATTTGCAAAAACGAATTCTTTCTTCGACAATATTTATAAAGTCCGTGATCGAATAGAATCGATCTGGGATAAGAACAAACTTGTTACTCGAAGATTCACAAAAAAACTTCAGGAAGGTTCATACCGCCAGTATAGAATTCATTTTTACTATCCTGAGCAAAATTTAACGATCTACACAAAATTTGGACGTAAAACCAAACAGTTCAAAGAAAAGAGAATGGATATTCCAGCTAATACACAGGATATTTTAAGTGCTTTGTATTATTTAAGATTACAGCAATTTACAGTCGGAGATACTTTAACGATTAACGTAACTGCTGATGGCAGAAATTATCCTGCCGATGTGATCGTTCATAGAATTGAAGAAATAAAAACTATCTTTGGAAGTAAGGATTGCTTTGTAGTTGAGCCGATTTTAAAAGGTGATGCAATATTTAAACAAACTGGAAAAATCTTTGTCTGGTTAACAGCTGATGAACATAAGATCCCCGTGAAAATGAGCAGTAAAATAGTCTTTGGAAGTTTTAAGGCAATATTAAAAGATGCAGAAAATATCCCTTACAAAAAAAAGTAGTTACTGGTACGATCTGCCTGTTAGGTTAATAGCTCAACACCCAAAAGATAAGCGTTCTGAAAGCAGAATGCTCATCTTGAATAAAGAATCTGGAACGATTCAACATGAAAAATTTGATAACATCATAAATCACTTATTGCCCTCAGATATTTTAGTTGTTAATAATACAAAAGTTATTCCTGCACGTTTGTTTGGAACGAAAAGTACAGGCGCAAAAGTTGAAGTATTTCTTTTGCAACAAAAAACTGAAAATTGCTGGGAGTGTCTTGTAAAGCCGGGACGTAAATTACAGATCGGAGCTGAAATTATTTTCAGTGAAGAACTTGAAGCAAAGATAGTTGATCATGCTGAGGAAGGTGGCAGAATTGTTGAATTTTATTGGGAAGGGAATTTCTGGGATATCTTAGAAAATATTGGTAATGTACCTCTCCCGCCTTACATTCGACGAAAATCAACTAACAAAGATAAAGAAACCTATCAAACTGTTTATGCTCAAGAACGTGGATCGGTTGCCGCGCCAACTGCTGGGCTACATTTCACAAAACCACTTATGAAGCAGATCAGACAAAAGGGAATTGAAATTTTAGAAGTTGTTTTACACGTTGGTTTAGGAACGTTCCGACCTGTAAAAACTGATGATATAAAAGATCATACAATGCATAGTGAACATTGTCGGATATCAGAGGAAATTGCTGAAAAGATCAATCAAGCAAAAAAAAATGGCAAACGAATAATAGCGGTTGGAACAACAACTACCCGTACACTGGAGAGTTTTGCTTATAACGGAAAACTTAATAGTGGTTCACATTGGACAGAAATTTTTCTCTATCCCGGTAAAGATATTCAAATTATTGATGGATTGATAACAAATTTTCATATGCCTGAATCCACTTTAATGATGCTGGTTTCTGCTTTTGCTGGTTATGAAAATATAATGAATGCTTACAAAATTGCAGTGGAAAAAAAATACCGGTTCTTCAGCTACGGTGATTCGATGTTGATATTGTGAGAAAGCATATTTTTTTTCATTCTGAGGAATCTTATAGCCTTACTTGCGAAGAAACTCATGAAAATTCATTCACTTTTTCTACTAAAATAAAAGAGATTCTTCCCGAGAGTAACGAGAAGGATAGGTCAGAAAGACATATACAGGAGATTATTTGAAAAATTTCAAACATCCATTATTCGATGAAGTATTATATTTTAATAAACTTAGTAGTACTTCTTCAAAAACAGAAAGACTTATCAATTCCAATATTGTTCAAGGCAACTTTTTATGCCTTGCTGGGGAACAATCTTCTGGAAAAGGTAGAGGAAAAAATTCTTGGATTTCACCAGCAGGTGGTTTATGGTTGACTGCCGCTCTTTACGGATTTAACTTCCAATCTAGTATAACAATTTTTACAGGGATCTGCATTCATAAAACCCTATCTGAGATATTTCCTTCAATCTCAGATAAACTGAAAATAAAATGGCCTAATGATATTTATTTGAACGACAAAAAACTTTGCGGAATTCTATCCAGTAATATCAGTAGCAGAAAATATCATCTTATCGGGATCGGCTTAAATACAAACGTGGCAGAACTTAATGAAAATCTAACACTAAAAGCGACTTCGCTACAAATTGAATTAGGAAAAGAGGTGAATAGTGAGGAAATATTAACCAGTATATTTGATAATTTCGCATCCGCTCTTCCTAGTTTTGTAGAGGGAGAACTGGATATAGAATATTTCAACCAGCATTCATTATTAAAAGGACTTCATATTGAATTAGATACTGATTATGATATTTTTAGAGGGAAAGAAAAAGGAATTAATAAAAATGGTGCTTTGCAAATCGAACTCAAGCCTGGGATGATACAACCATTTTATGCTGGTAGTGTAATTAGTTGGGAATGATAGTAAACGGAGTTAACATACAAATTAATTTGATAAGAAAATAATAAGCATAAGTGATAAAAATTTGAACTTGGTTCAGATAACATAAGTTAAAAAATCAATATTTTTGTTATACTAAATCTCTGGATAGTATGATAATAATTTTCAATCATAAATAACTTAACGCATTTAGATATAAGAAAATAGAAGGATATTTTACAATAAAAAATCCCCTTTGAAAACTTTCAAAGGGGATTTTGCTATATATTTAAGTTAATTAGAATCCACCTGATTTAGTAGTTTCTTTAAGCTGTTTTAGAGTTTTTCTGGTTTTTACTATATTATTAAGAACAGAATCTTTATCAGTTCTATTTTCTGTATCATTTAGATAGTTTTCTGCTTTCACAAAATTAGCATGAGCTTCAGCTTTCACTTTAGTGATCATCTCACTCATTTCATCGGCTTTCTCACGATAATAAATATTTTTATCTTTGTACATCTCTTCGTATTCTAGATACTTCTCATAATTCTTATAGCCTATCTTTTGATGGATTGAAGCTAAAACCCAATATGATTCATAATTTTCATCATCGATCTCAATTGCCTTATTCACATTTTCTTTTGCTTTATTAAAATTTTCCAAGGCAATATGAACATCAGCCAGACGGAGATATACTTTAGGATTAGCTGGATCGAGAGTTTTAAGATCGTTTAGAATTTTTAGAGCTTCATTATTTTGATTTGTCTCTCTATAGGCACCAGCCAGGTTCATATAGGCTGTTTTATTTTCAGGTTGATCTATAACCATTTTCTTATAATTTTCGATTGCACTTTCCAGCTTGCCGGTTTTGTGATAGCATTTAGCAAGTTTCTTCTGCAGATCATCATCTTCAGGAAAGGCGTTGGAAGCAGATTCCAAAGGTTCAATAGCCTCATCATAAAACTCCATATCATAAAGTAGCTCACCCAAAGCCTTGAATGCATCAGAATATTCTTCATCTATCTCAATAGCACTATTAAAAGCATCTTTAGCTTGATCTGTATATTGCAGCTCAGCATAGATATTCCCAATCCTAAACCAGATTTCTTTATTCTCGTCAAATTCTGTTATTTTTTCAAGTGCTTCAACAGCAAGCTCATACTCTTCCATTTTTAAATACGATTTACTTAAGTAATTCAGGATATCCTTATCTTCCGGTACAATTTCTAAAGCTTTATTGTAATATTCAACAGAAATATCAAATTCTTTTTGTATAAATTTAATAATTCCAAGATAAAAATATCCGTCTCTATTATTAGCATCGATATCTATAAGATTTAGAAATGTCTCTTCTGCAGAAGTATAGTTTTCACTGCTGAAATGCTGAATACCAATATTGAGAAGTTTCTCAATTTCACCAGCACCCAGTTTCTGGATTTTTGGAATAAGTTTTTCTGAAACTGTTTGCTGCCTTAGCTTACTTTTTTTCTCAACGTTAAACGAAGTTACACTAACTTCTTTAGACTGCATACTATAGATCTTAGCAACAACCTTGAAACTTGATCCTGATTCTAATGAAACCGTTCCCCAAACAACAACATCAGCTCCAAGTTCACTACCCATTTTTGCAATATCTTCTGTTCCTGCATAAGCAAGATTAGAAATTTCAGATGCTTTAAAAACCTTATCAGATTCTTTGATATTAATCAATTTGACATCTTCAAATCTCTCAAAAACAGCAGAAAAATCTCTCTTCATCAGAGATTTAGAGATATAATCACTTTCTCTATCGCTATTACTAAAATCGAGAATTGCAACTTTTTGTGCATCTGCTAATAGAATGCTGCTAACAATAAGTAATATGAGTATTGAAATTATTATTTTCTTCACGCTTCCTCCCGTGTATTCAATTTTTTTATAATTTCAAAATTTTTTAACCTGCAATTAAATGCAAGTTTTTTTAATTTCTCAAAAGAATTAAGTCATTTACTTTTTCTTTACTTGAAAATAATATTATTATAATTTATTTGAATATCAAACTGTAACAATATAGGAGATCAATTTTCCTTTAATAAATTTGATTGTGCATTTTTTATTAATTACAACATTACTGATCCCAGCAAAGTTACTTGTGTAGGTTGCGTTATTTATTGGATACTTAAATCCTTTTAACGAAAGATCTGTAATTGGAGAAAGTGAAAAAAATGATATAGTTTGTCCTTGTTGTAAAGTAAGCTCATATTTTCCAGGATAATAAAAAGTTATCACACCAAAATTATCGAAAATTTCCAGTGGAATTGAACTATTATAATTTTGAAAGATGAGGATATTTCCCAAAGTATGATCAGTTCTTTTACCAAATACTGAAATAATTTTTATTTTGGTTGGATTTAGCGTTAATGCATAATCAAGAGCTTTTTGCATATCAGTATGATCTTGTTCAGTAGTCTCTATAAATTTGGATTCAGAGAAAAATTCCTCATTCTCAAGTGAAATAGAATCAAAATCACCTATAATATAATCTGGCGTAATTTTCAGTAATCTACACAGGTTTGCTCCACCATCATCAGCAATAATGATATCAACATCCCGCAGAATGTTCCCAATATTGTTAACTTTTTCACCATTTGCAATAATAGCTATGATGTTCCTTTTCATATTTCTTTTCCCTAATTTCTGCTGACATTTTGGGTATTCAATTATGATTGGTCAAGGTAGAAAATAAAATTACTAAAGTTTTCTATTATAAGAATTAATTATTATTTTAAGAATCGAATCGATGATAATACCGGTAAAACCCATAATAATGAAGTAGATCAGCATCTCAGGATATTTTAGCAAGTAGCGAAAATCTAGAAGCCTAAATCCTATTCCACTACTAACTCCCAACATTTCTGCAGCAATTATCACAGTCCAACCCAATCCCCATATTATACGGAATAAATTTAGGAGAGAGGGAAGTGTTAAAGGTAGTTCTATATGAATGAACATCTGCAGTTGAGATGCTCCCAATACATGACCTTCATCAAGATATTCATGCGGGAGATTGGAGAAATGCCCCGAAGCTGCAATTAGAGAGGGGAAGAAGAGAGTAATGAACATGATGAATATAACCGGAGCTTCTCCTAAACCAAACCAAATTATGGCAAATGGCAACCAGGCAAAAGGGGAAATATGACGGATAAAATTAATGATCGGTAGAAACAGATTATTCAATGATATAGAATAATGCAGTAAATAACCACCCATTATCCCAGTTAGCCAGGCAATTATTGAAATGATGGTTACACGCAAAAAAGATATAATAAGATCTGATATGAGCAGACTAATAGAAATCCGGCTTTCCAGAAGATCTTTAAAAGATATTCCAAGTGAAAAAGCTAGAACAATAAAGAGAATAATAACGAATAAACTGCCCCAAACTTTCGATCTATTTAATTTCAAAATACACATTTTCAGGTATTATTGGATTTTCTGCATAACCTTTATCTATCATTTTATTAAAAGCTCTCAATTCAAATTCCTTCATTTTTTCATCTAATCCCATTATGTATTTTGTGTGATATAAAGATTGCTTTGAGTATGGTGGATACAATTGATAGAATTCTTCAATTGCTTTATAAGCAGTATCAGGTGATTTGTTAAGTTCAGATGTAGCGGAATTCAATCCGTTAAGAAATTCTGAGATCAGATCAGTCTTGGTTTTAATTGCATTCTCTGTTGCAGATATATCGCAGCATGTATGAAGCGGATGATCATTACCATACCAATGGATTATATTGTAGCTGCTGGGAAATTTGAAAATGGAAGGAACATAATAACTAAGGGCATCTATCTCTCCAGATTTTAACGCAACAGCCATGTCCATAGGAGTGCGGAAATAAATAAATTCCAGCTTGATATTATGATCTTCAGAAAAAAGTTCAGCAAAAATATCCAGAGTTGAAGCTTTCAGAACACCGATCTTCTTACCATTTAGCTGATCAATATCTTTAATTTCCGGTCTAGTTATTATTCCATCACTTTCACGCTCAAGGAAAGAAATTATCTTAACTTTTTTATCATTTGCTATATCTAACCATGTATAAGTAAAGGGCATAATTGCTATATCAATCTTCCCGGAAATAAGAGCCTCATTGGTTTCCCACCCGGAAGTGAATTCTCTAATAATGTAATTTTCCCGATTCAGAAATTCGGTAGCCAACCCAAAATCAAAGGGAAGATGGTTTAATGATGGTTTTATTATCCCTACATATAATTTATCTTTTTTAATATTTGTACAACTCAGTATTAAAAGGAATATTAACAAAATCCATAAAACCTTTTTCATGATTTCCTCCTTAAAATGAATTAAGCCACCCCGCTCATAACAGTCAGGGTGGCTTAAATTGTAAAACCTAGATCTTTACTGTGAATATAATTTTAGCTTAATTCTAATAACGTGTTTTTAATTATATCTATGCATTCCATAATCTGTTCTTCAGTGATAACCAGAGGAGGTGCAAAGCGGATTATATGTTGATGAGTAGGTTTCGCAAGAAGCCCATTCTCTTTTAGTTTTATACATACATCCCAAGCTTCAATACCATCTTTTGGCTCAATGATAATGGCATTCAGCAATCCTTTACCGCGTACAAGTTTGATAAACGGGGATTTGATCTTTCTCAATTCAGCGCGGAATATTTTTCCCAGAGCTTCAGCTTTCTCCGTAAGTTTTTCATCTCGGATAACTTCTAAAGCAGCTGTTGCCACTGTACATGCAAGCGGGAATCCTCCAAAAGTAGAACCATGCTCACCTGGTTTGATATTGAGCATGATCTCTCTGGATGAAAGAACCGCAGAAATTGGAAGTACACCACCAGAGATAGCTTTACCAAGAATAACAATATCAGGTTTGATCTCAGCATACTCACAGCAGAGAAGGCGCCCTGTTCGTGCAATACCGGATTGAACTTCATCTGCTACGAAAAGAACATTATGCTTTTTACAAATATTATAACAATCTTTTATATAATTATCATCAGGAACGAAAACACCAGCTTCACCTTGGATTGGTTCAACAATAAATGCTGCAACATTTTCCCCCAGCTTTTGTAAAATATCTTCCAGTGCTTGTGGATCATTGTATGGGATCTTTTCAATTCCGGGCGTGAAAGGTCCAAATCCTTTACGGCAATCTGGATCTGTAGAAGCAGAGACAATTGTTATAGTTCTTCCATGGAAATTACCTTCGGCAAAAACGATTATTGCTTTGTCTTCTTCGATTTCCTTCTTTACATAACCCCATTTCCTTGCAAGCTTTATAGCTGTTTCAACAGCTTCAGCCCCCGTATTCATTGGAAGAACCATTTCGTAACCAAAAAATTCAGTAACGAATTTCTCATATTCACCTAATTTATTATTGTAGAATGCGCGCGAAGTCAGCGTGAGAACATTTGCCTGATCTATGAGTGCTTTGATTATTTTTGGGTGGCAATGACCCTGATTTATTGCAGAATAGGCAGAAAGAAAATCATAATATTCTTTTCCTTCCGGATCCCAAACTTTTACACCTTCACCTTTTGCTATTACAATTGGTAGTGGGTGATAGTTGTGTGCACCATATGTTTTTTCCAATTCCATAGCTTCTTCACTGCTAATGCTGCCAAATACTAAATTCTTAGACATAATTCCTCCTAAACTATTTATTTTTTTTGAATTCTTTTTCTTAAATTAAGCCTATATGTCAATTATTTTCTTCCTAATGATTTGCTTGACACACGAAGGGTTGAAATTTGGATTACAAAAAATGGAAATTGTGATTATGAAAGCAGATTGGAAGAATACAGCAGTTGTCGTTCCCGTATATAATTCAGACAAATATTTGCCGAAATTATTTGATGGAATTATGACATATTTCCCCTTAGAAAACATATTTGCAGTTAATGATGCATCGGAAGATGATTCAAAATATATATGTGAGAAATTACAGGTTAATCTGGTGGATCTGCAGGTTAATTGCGGTAAGGGAAATGCACTTCAACTTGGATTTAAGGAAGCATTAAAAAAAGGTTTTAAATTTGCCTTTACCATAGATAGTGATTTGCAGCATAAACCGGAAGATTTTCCTGAATTTATTAAAAAGCAAAATGAACTTGATCTGGAACTGGTTATAGGTAAAAGAGATTTTTCGCATAAAAAAATGCCATTTCACAGAATTTGCAGCAACACTCTTACCAGTTGGATCGTATCACGGGCTTTGAAACAGAAGATCATTGATTCACAATGTGGTTACAGATTATATAATTTAGAGATATTAAGAGATATGGAATTCCAGTCTAAACGCTATCAGTTTGAAACAGAGATCATATTGAAAATTGCAAAGAG
>JAVCCF010000092.1 GCA_030765625.1 Candidatus Tenebribacter burtonii | reverse complement strand
GGGATAAGATCTTCACATATTCCGATATCAGTTATTACACCTTCCGCTTTTTGTATGATCCACAACTTTCCATTGTTGATAAAGGGAATGTGTTGAATGTGTTTTACGAGCAGCTTTCCTACAATACCCGGTTTGTTCTCATTGATGAATTTCAGGATACAAGTATCTTGCAATGGAGTATTTTTTTCCCAATGCTGAAAGAGATCATCAGCGGGATCGGACAAAAAGATTATGGAAATGTTATCGTGGTAGGAGACGAAAAGCAGGCAATTTACGGTTGGCGTGGAGGAGAGAGAAAATTACTGACAGATTTTGAAAAGATCCTGGGTAATTCGGTAGTTCATGATACACTTTCCACTTCGTACCGCAGTAAACCCATCCTGATGAACTGGTTGAACAAACTGTTCAAATCTGAATTACTGAAATTTGTACATGATTGGGAATATACTGAGATTAAATGCGCGAAACCAGGTGATGGATTCGTTCAGGTTGATTTCCGCAATTGTACAGAAAATGATCATAAACTGGAAAAAGCAGAAATATACCGAGAATTTGTGCACAATAATATCATTCCAAATCTTTTAAATGGCAAGATAAATCCTGCTGATACTGCCATCTTGATGCGGAAGAATAATGAACTTGAGATCATGTCACTGGTTCTAGATGAAGCCGGAGTTGATTACACTTTAGAGATGTCCGGTTCACTTTTCCAGCACAAAGCCATTAAGCCAATCATTTTCGTTCTGAAATTCCTTGTTTATGAAGATTTTATGGAATTGATCAAGTTCCTGCGTTCTGATCTGGTTTTGATGAATACTACTGATTTGAACGATTTGATCTTGGAATTCCATTCATCCCAATCTCTTGATGCTTTCCTGCAAACTAGCGAATCTCACCCCTATTTAAAAGCATTACATAAACTTAAATATCATTCTGGTTCACTTGTTCTTTTGATCAAAACATTTTTGGAAGAGTTTGCTTTTACTCAAGTCTTTAGTACTGAAATTGAGTTAAAAAATATACAAAGATTTTTAGAAATTGTAGCAGAATTTGAACTTTCCAAGCATGAAAATGTAATCGATGCATCAGGTTTTTTAAAATATTGCCGCACGCTTTCCGAAAAAGATGAATATTCCCAGATCGGGCAGTCATTGAGTGATTCTATAAAATTGCTAACTATCCATAAATCAAAGGGTCTAGAATTTGAAACTGTTTATACAGTTTTCGATGTAACCGGAAAGATGGGAGGAAATCAATCCGGTTTGAAATTGTACTATCAATTTGCAGAGAACTTTCGAAGTTTGGATGATTTTGCCTTCACATATAATTTCGATAAGATCATGCAGAACTCTCAGAAACAGGAGTTGATTGAATATGTAAATAACCGTAATTCAGGTGATGAGCTAAACAATATTTATGTAGCTTTTACCCGGGCAAAGAATAATCTATTTATCTATCTGCATTACAATAAAAAAGGGGATCTGGAAAAATTTATAAAAGATATTAAATCTGAAAGTTCGATCTTGAAAAACATCACAAAAACAATATATTATGAATTTAATGAACACATAAAAAAAATATCAGAAAGTACTCATCAATTGCATTTTGGTAAGATTACTACAGAATCACTTAACAATGATAAACAAGAACTTAAAGAATTAGATTTACCTGAATATTTCAAAATTTATGACCCTGAATTCCAAAATATTAAAGAACCAAATCTGCAGCAATTATCTAAAGAATTTTTGAATAATAAAAGTATTTTGATCGGAAACATAACCCATGATTTTCTAAGTTTCATAAAATACAAAACAGAAAATGAAATTGAGTTAGCTCACAATAAAATAATTGCAAAATACGGCAGTTTGTTGAATCTGGATGAGTTGGAAAATATTATTGAAAATATTCGAGCCTTCATTGAAAAAAAACAGGAGTACTTTGATGAAAACAAATGGGATAGAGTTTTCAATGAATTTGTGATCTTTGATGAATACGAAAGAGAGTTTCGAATAGATAGACTGATGATTAATTCGAGCAATAAAAGGATATTGATTGTAGATTATAAAACAGGCTCTCACCACGAACAAGAGCAGCTTGACAGATACAGTCAAATAGTTGAGAAGTTACCGATAGTTAAAAATGAAGATTACAGAGTGGATACAAAGTTTTTAGAAATCTAATAAACTGGGAGAAATAAATTATGAGTAAATTAATGGTTAGTGTTTCGGGTGTACGGGGAATTTATGGCGATACACTCACTCCCGAAATTGCAATGAAATATGCAGCACATTTTGGAATTTTCAGTAAACGAGGAAAAATTATTGTTGGTCGTGATTCCCGCGTAACAGGACCAGCTATGTTCAATGCAGTTACAGCAGGTTTAATGTCCGTTGGATGCGATGTTGTTGATTTGGGCATTGTATCTACTCCAACAGTTTTACTGTCAGTAGAAGAAAGTAATGCAAACGGTGGGATTTCCATTACAGCTTCTCATAATCCGGCAGAATGGAATGCTATGAAATTCGTGGGCGAAAACGGGATGTTCCTCTTCCCCAAAAATGCCGATACTTTCATCAATTCTCTGGATAAACCGGTGGATTATGTTGGTTGGGATAGAATTGGAAAGATAACTTCCGATCCGGATGGCAGTAAACGTCATATTCAAAAAGTTCTACAGATCCCATATCTTGATATTAATAAAATAAGAGCCAGGAAATTTAAAGTTGTAATTGACTGTGTGAATGGTGCCGGTGGCGTGATCGCTCCGCAGTTACTGCGCGATCTGGACTGCGAAGTTATTGAATTAAATTGTGAACCAACCGGTATATTTGCTCATGTTCCTGAGCCATTGAATAAAAATTTAAGAGATCTAGAAATATCCGTCGCAGCTCATAAAGCCGATATCGGCTTTGCCACCGACCCCGATGTTGACCGACTCTCAGTTGTAGATGAAACAGGTAGATGCATTGGTGAAGAATTCAGTTTACTGTTGGCAGAAAAATTTATACTTTCCAAAACAAAAGGTGATATTGTTACCAATCTTTCATCATCCATGGCATCTGAAGATATTGCCGCAGAATTTGGTGTAAAAGTTCATCGTACAAAAGTTGGTGAGATCAATGTTGGTAAGAAAATGATGGAACTGAAAAGTCCGGTTGGCGGTGAAGGCAATGGCGGCATTATCATCCCGGAAGTTCATTATACACGTGATGCTCCTGCCGGCATGGCAATTATCCTGGGTTATCTGGCAGAAAGAGATGAACCAATCAGTAAATTAGCTGCAAAAATTCCCCACTACTATTTTGCTAAAAACAAGATCAAAGTAGATCCAGCAGAACTGGATAACATCATGGCAAAAGTCCCTGAGATCTTTGCAGATTACGAATTGAATACAACTGACGGAATAAAAATTCTGGGTGATAAATTCTGGATCCATATTCGCAAGAGTGGTACTGAACCAATCATTCGGGTTTATGTGGAAAGTGAAACAGCAGAAAAATCTGAACATATTTGTGAAGAGACTATCGGTAAGTTATTGGGATAGGAATCCCTTGCAATTCCCTTTTATTCGGAATTTCGTTCCTAAAAGGGAAACGTAGAAAAGCAAGAAGAAAACTTCATCCCCCTTCGTAAGGGGGAATTAAAGGGGGTTTAATAAAATCTGTCTTTCTGACTATTCTTTCACGTTGTTCTCAGGAAGAATCTCAGATTTTATTCTCATTACGAAGCTATACTTCATAATGTCTACATTCTGTTCTTAAGACAAACTTGGGAACAAGCACTATTAAACTAAGGAGCCAATATGAACGAAAAAGGAATAAATAATCTCAGTATTCAAGCGAGAGTTGAAGAGTTGAATGATTTTGCACTTCTACATAAGAAATTCGGAAATGTAGCATTCCGAGCAATTCAGAAGAATAATTTATATTCCGGCTATGCTGTTGGAATGGAAAGGATTACAAGACTTATCAAAGAAAAGAAATTCGATACTGAATCTTTCCGTCTGAATCCAATAGAAGGAGTTCGTGAATTTATTCATGGTTATTTCGCAGATCGAGGTGGTAATATGCCTGATGTTTTCATCGAAGGAAACACTGTATTTTTGGAGACAGAATTTTGTAAAAACTGCCTTACTATCGAAGCAGAGAAACTGGCTGAACAATGCCATGAAGATGTTTGTGCCATTTATTGCCGTACTTTTGCCAAAGGAATTGTTTCTGTTCTGGAAAATTTTTTCCCGGAGATCGTGATCAATTTCTACAACGTAAGTTCACGACGTGACGGTAAAGAAAGTGATTGCCGGGAAGCTTTTCAAGTATTGTCTCCAAAACGGGTTGAGAATCATAGTTAATTATTTTGTAATTGACGTTTAAGTAATTATTAACTAAATTCGAATTCATATTAAAAACATTACATTAAATTAAAATGAGATTTTTAAAAGAAAAGAAAACAACTGATTAGTTGGTAGGAGAATAATGGAACTATCTCAATTATTACAAAAGCAAAAAGTTAATAACGACCTGATTGCAAATCCTATAAATAAAATAAAATTAAAATCAATTGAAGAGTTTAAGAATGAGTTAATTAATAATGATTTTCCGATAGCTATTTCTGATTTTTCTATCAAAAAATATCAAAGAATTCTTAATAACTTTGTTGTTATTGATTCATTTATTGGTTTTGATTATTATCTTTTAAGACGTACAGGAGAGTTGCTAATTAAGTATTATGCCGTTTTATATGAAGAGGCGTTATCTAAAGAATTAGAAGAATCTATTACAATTGAGCTTACATCACTTATTCATCATTTTCTTAATATTATTTATAATATAAAGGAAAAACTCAAAAAATTTCTATGTTCTGATAAAAATAGTCATAAAATTAAGGATATGATTTTGAAAGAAAGTGCAAAAGATAAAATTAATAAAATATTTGAAGACTTCTATCCGAGAATAGAAAAATATTGTAACTCTCGGGGCTTCATTGTCCACAATACATATTCAATAAAATTAATCAAACAAAGTAGAAACTATAATATTTCCTGTTTTGCATTCACTTTATCAAAAGACAATTTTGATTTAGAAAAAAAGAATCGTAAGCAATTCTTTATCGAGGCTTCAGAAGAAGAGGTTTTAAATACTATTAAAATAATAAAGGAACTCATAGAATCAGCTTTAGAAATAATAACAGATTTAAGTAATATTGATTCTGTAAAATTCATTAATAAATTTATAAAAATAACCAACGAAAAAAATGATTATTTAAAAATGACTTTTTAATAAGACATAAAATTAAATAGGATGTATTTAGTGAAAAAGACATTGAAAATATGTTTAGACATTAATCCATCATCATTTATTCAAAATTTCATTTCTGAATTCAAATCTCAAAGTTCCGAATCCGTTTCTAATATAATTTCTTCATGTGTTGAAACAGAATATTGCAACTATCTTGATCAATTAAAAAACGAAGGGAAGATACTAAATTATTTAATTGAATCAGCAAATTATAAAGATTGTATACCATTAAATAAAATAATTGAAAAGCATTTTACTAATATTCCAGAAATTAATATTATAATAAAAGTTCCTAAAGATATGCCAAAAATTGAATTCATTAAACCCATGAATATTTTATGGGAGAAGAATGTTGGCGTGGATAATTTAAATGCAAAGATTCAACATCAAGATAATAGAATTATTAATTCTATAAAGATAGTAAATAAAAAATTTGAACTTGTATATAGTGAATATAAACCAATATACAAAACACATCCACCAAGAATATTACATAAAACGCTTAAAACATTTGATAAATATATTATCATTTTAAGAGAAACAGCTCTACCGACAAAATATCTACTACAAATTTATAATAAACTTTCAGTACCTTGTAATTGTCCATATGAATGTCTTCAAAGTTATATTGAAAATCATTGGGATTGGACAATTAAATTTGTATGTAGAATTTGTGGAAAAGTATACTTCTGTAGCTGTTTTCAAAAAGCAATGGACAAACATATTAATGAAGCTATAAAATTATCTAGCAATTATTCTTATGATGGTTGGCCAAATCGATTTATTAAAACATATAAACAAGCTGAATTTAGAGATGATATATGTCATATCTGTAGAAAAGTTCCTTCGGATATTGAATATTGTAGTGATATGTATGGTAGCAAGTTTGTTATTAGATATGAACCATATATAAAACGCATTGCTTTTGAAGAAGAAATTGACTTACAACATGCTGAAGATAAACTGAGAGATCTTTTAGGTATTCAAAGAAGTGGAAAGTGGATATCAGGAATAGAACTTTACAACTACATCAGGGAGCTACTTCCAAACGAAAGAGTAATACATCAAGCACGTCCTATTTGGCTTAAACCTCAGACTCTTGATATATATATTCCTAATCTCAAAATAGGTATTGAAAATCAGGGAATTCAACATTTTGAACCTGTAGAATATTTTGGTGGTGAAAAATCTTTTAAAAAAACTCAAGAATTAGATAAAAGGAAATCCAGAATATGTAATCAAAACAAAATAACATTGATTTACTTTTTCTACACTGAAGAAATCAAAAAATCTTTAATTAAAAAACGTCTAAAAAAAAATTAGACCTGATATTATTATCTAGAAAAAGTTTAAATTTTAATCACTTTATTAATTATTTGTATTCCTAAAAATCCGGTGTTAAACTTATATAATATGACGGTTTACTAAAACTCTCAAGATCAGTATTCCAAGCTACATCAAATTTTAAGACAAAATAACCTAAATTTAATCTAGGACCAAATCCAAAAGCAAGCTTAAGATCTTCCAGTTTTTTATTATTTGTTAATTCTAGATCATCATTTTCATCCCAAATAGTTCCGGCATCAACAAATGCACTACCTCGTATTTGGTAAAAATAGAGCGGGAAAGGAAATGACATTTGCAGGTTATCAATAAACGGATACCTTAGTTCAGCAGAAACCAGGAATTTATTCCTACCTTCATAATCTTCGCTCAAACCACGTACACCATTGTAATAATCCATCGTAAATTTCTGGTTTGTATCCCCTTGTATTGTCCCGCCACTGAATCTGAAAGCAAAAGCATATCTCTTGGCAAAGAATAAATATTTCCTTAAATCAGTATAAATAATCGTATAATCTTTCTCTGTAGAAAAACTGTGATTAAGAATAAGTGCCTTCCTTGAACCGGAAACAGGTCCTACACTCCCATAAATGGCATTATCATGAACTAATGTAAGTTGAGGAGCATAAATGTATTCTGTTTCTTCTGTGTTTAAACCATAATATTCAGCGAATTCCGGTCTCAGAAATTCTGTTATCCAATCATTTCCATCCCACCAATCACGCTTTATTATTTTAGAAGAGAAAATATTTTCAAAATCGAGTCTCCAAAATTTATTAAATGGATAACGCAGAATGGAGTATACACCAAAATGATATTCTCGTTCTCGCATGAAGTCATCATCATTATAGAAATCTGTCCAATAGACCCATTCATCACTCAGATAGAATCCACCATAACCATGATCAATACGTTTTTTCAAATTCATATAAGTAAGTACAAAATCTGAAGCGCTTAAATCTCCACTAATTCCCAATTGAACTCCAATTGCATGATTTCCCATTAGATCGGAAAGACCAAACTGCAGTTGTGCATAAGTCCCACTGGAAGGAGAATAGGCAGCTCCACCCCAAAGATAATCCAGTGCAAATTTCGGTTTGTATGGAGAGCTTAGTGGTTCATTTGGCTCGATCGGCTTTTTGTCCAGATCCAGATTATACGCCTTATTCAAACTATCTGCATGCGTAAAATTCTCAATATCAACTTTTGTGATTTTATGTGAATATTCGGGTAATTTCTTCTTGAATTTTTTATCTTGTTTTCCAAAAACATGATATCGATCTAATTTGAATCTCGCATAGAAATCATCCACAAACTTATATTCTACAGGTTTTGAGTATTCTGAAAATACTAAGTTATCAAGTGGATTAGATAGCGAATAAATATCCCAACCACCATTATAGAAAGCAGAAAAAATAAGTTCACTATTATCAATAGAAATATCCGGTGCAAAAATTCCGCCATGCACATTAGTTATTTTTGCTCTTATCCCGCTTGCTATTTCAATTATATAACAATTCGAATTAGTTTCACTTTCGCTCACAAATATTATATTCTCACCTGTCTTATCCCAGATTGGAAAACTACTTTTATACTTATCATGTGTTACCTGGTAAAAATTATCTTCATTTAGATCATAATAAAAAACATCGGAATTAAGTTTACTGAAGATCTGTTCTGCATAAGCATCTTCATTAAATGTCCTTTCTGAAGTAAAAGTAATTTTAGAATCATCCGGTGACCAATGTGGCTGATTATCAAAATACTGATCATCAGTAACCGCAGTAATTTCTTCAGTAACAAGATCAAAAATATAAATATCTGATTTCAAACTTTTTTGCCCAGCAAATACGATCTTATTCCCATCGTTAGAAATATCTATCTCGAAGATAGCATCAAATTCTGGAAATTCTAATTCACGATATGATTTTCCAGTTTCACTATCTACAATGTAGATTTTATCCGCAAATGAAGTTTTAGAAACAAAAGCAAATTTCTTCCCTTCCTGAAACCATGCTAAATTGTTCTTTAAGTAATGAAATTCTTCATAATCCCCTGTTGACTCTCCACTTAAAATCTTCTTATTCTTATTCAATCCCAGAATAGATCCCTTCCAGATATCGCTTTTGAGGTTTCTATTTGAAAAATAAATGTAACTATTTCCATCAGGAGAAAATCTGGGAGCATAATTGAGTGAAGATCCATCCTCATTATGATCCGTCATTCTGGAAAATACTTCGTGAGGAATATCATATTCGGCAAATTGAGGGTAATACTTTCTTTTAAGGAAGTTCTTCCAACAAAGCTGTACATGTTCAAAATCTTCTCCAAAAACTTTTTTGAAGGCAATATCAGTATTCCTATTAAACCGGATTGCATAGAAAAGTTCCATAACTTTATTCCGGTTAAATTCTTCTTCCACAAATACAAGAAAAGATTCACCCAATCTATAAGCATAATACCCACCGATCATTGCCAAATTTCCAATTCTATCGTTAAGTAACAGATCAATAACGAACATATTATTGTAAACCGATTCACCATGAACAGACTCAAATTCAGGTAATCCTTCCTGAAACCAGAATGGCAAGTTATTCATCGTGAGTAATCTGCTTCTATTATTATTCGTTTCGTTAACATAAGCATGAGTGAGCTCGTGTGTAAGGACTTCTTCCATTTTTTTGTAATCACCGTCAAATGGAACTACAACCTTATTATGAGCAGTTTCAGTAAAACCACCAACACCTTCTCCCAAGAGTGCACCAATAACATTTGTAGCTTCAAAATCATCATGTGATTTATATAATATTATTGGAATCCTGTTCATAACAGGACGTTGAAAATCTTTTTTCAATTGATAGTATGCTTCCTCAGCTACAAGAACTGCAAGTTTACCAAACTCTTTATTATGACTTGGGTAATAAATATCAAAATGAAGAGATTCTATTTTTTCCCATTCCATTTTAGAATTCTGGATTTTATTCTTACCAAAACTGTATGCAAAAAGTTGCAAGGAAACAAGTATCATTAAAGTTATAAGTACGAATTTTTTCATTTATTCTCCTAAATTTTTTAACCACTAATTTACACGAATTATATTTAGTAACGAATCTGTCTGTCACACCGAGTAGTCCCGAATATTTCGGGACGTATCGAAGTGTTAAGTCATCATTTCATCACTTATTATCCTTCGTCCTTCGACTCCGCTCCAGTCTTCGCAAAGCTACGACTTGGCAAGCAGGATGACACAAGCTCTGGATAAAAAAACACAAAACCTTTTTATCCAATTCTTTATACTTCATCCTGCAAATCCTTTAATCCTGTCCATTTCTTTAAATTAAAGGATCTTGATGTTGAAATATCTCTTGGGATTATCTTTAATATCTTTCAGTAAGGAATCCAATCTTGCGGATGAACGCATTAAATTTTCGTATAATTCACCTTCGCTCATGAATTTATTAATTGTGCTTTTCTCACTTTGCATTTTCTCGGTAATATTACGAATACTTATCGATGTTTCTTTGATATCATCCAAAGTAGAATTGATAGATGCAATTATTTCTGAAGATTTTGCCATTGAATTAGAAATACTTTCCTCATTTGTTGTAACAAGTTTATTCAGCTTTGCTGTTAGTTGATTTGCGTTGATAATAAGTCTTTCAAATTCTTCTGTATTTTTATCAAGACTTCTATTGATCTTATTTATAACCATCTGGGTTGTATCGATCACCGAATCTATCCGAATCACAAAATTTTCATCTCCAGCGATCTTATCCATTATCATTTGGAAATCGGTAATTACGCTGCTGAGCTCGGAAACAAGTTTCATCAGTCCGTATCTTTTCTCTCCATTCTGAATCTGAGTTAAATCTAGATCTTTACCTTGAAATGATGGAACGATCTCAATCTGAACATCACCCATCATATTAGATTCAAAAATAGAAAATTGTGTGCCTTCCTTTAGTGGGAAATCTATTTTAACTTGCAGATCGATTACAACTCCATCCGGGGCTATTTCAATATTCTTAACACGACCCTTTTTTACTCCGTTCACAGTTACATTACTACCTACCTCAATATTTCCAGCATTACAAAATTTTACTTTTATTACTGTCATATTCTTACTTTGCAGGGTTTCGGTAAACCACATATAAGAAGTAGCAAGCACAATAATTGCAATAATAGTAAATAAACCAACTTTGAATTCCGTATTTTTTTTATTCTGATAGAATTTCATATTCTTTCCTTATTTCACAAATTCTTTTATTATTTTTCTTTCATCATTAATAAAATTATTAAAAGTTCCGTCAAAAACTATTTTTTTATCATGGATCATTGCAATATGTCCTTTGACCTTTCTAATGCAATCCATATCATGGGTTATGATGATTGAAGCTATGTCATATTGGTTCTGCAACTTAAGTATCAGGTTGGAAATTTCATCCGCGATAATAGGATCAAGTCCTGTTGTAGGTTCATCATAAATTATATATTTTGGTTTTAGAATTATCGCTCTAGCCAGAGCAACTCTCTTCTTCATACCACCGCTAAGTTCTGCAGGCATTTTTGTTAGAACATTTTCCAACCCGACCAATTCCAGTTTTTCCTTAACTTCTTTTAGAATGGCAACTTCAGAAAGATCTGTATGTTCAATTAAAGGAAGTGCCACATTCTGATAAACATTCATAGAATCCAGTAATGCTGAATCCTGAAACAGCATTGCCATTTTTTTTCGGGTTTTATTGAGTTCAAATTTATTCAATATAAAAAGGTCTTTCTCATCAATAATAATTGAACCTTCAACTGGTTCAATGAGACCTTCAATAGATTTCATTAAGACACTTTTTCCGGTTCCACTCTGTCCTACAATTATTGTTATTTGGTTTTCCGGTATAGTAAGATCGATATTTTTTAAAATTTGCTGCTTACCAAAACTTATTGAAAGATTATTAATTTCTATCATCAATATACCATAAATTATATTATCTCAACTTTAATTCCAGTATACTTTTTAGAAACGGGACGTAAATGTAAATACTTTTTCTCTATATTCTCTTCACTTTTTACGTAAATACGAACATAATGATCTGAAAGTGCTGTCCAATATCCATCAGATCTTTTCTCAATTATTCCCTTAAGTTCAATATTATTTTTTATTATAAAATCTGTATATTCAGCAAGTTTTACTATTGAGATAGAAATTAATTCATTGCTTCTCTTTTTTATGATCTTTCCATTAACATGACCTTTCATTTTTTCTGCACGAGTTCCCGATCTGTTGGAATAGGAAAAAACATGAAGATAGGTAAAATCGAGATTGGAAAGAAATTGATGTGTTTTTTTGAAAAGCTCTTCTGTCTCACCTGGAAGTCCTGCTATTACATCGATCCCAATTGCAACATCAAGGAATATTGCCCTTATTTTCATAATTCTATCTTGGAATTGTTTAATTGTATATCGTCTTCCCATACTATTAAGTAATTCATCGCATCCAACTTGAAGCGGGATATGAAAATGATGGCACATCTTTTTACTTTTAGTAAAATATTCTAATAATTCATCAGTAAAAAGTTGTGGTTCAATAGAACTCAATCTAATAAGTTTAACACCATTTATTTTCTCGATCTCATAAAGTAATTTTGCCAGAGAGTAATTAAATTCTGCTCCATAAAGCCCTAGATTTATTCCACCAAGCACAAATTCTTTATAACCATTATCAACCAGTTTTTTAATTTGATTTAGAATATTATTTTTCTTTCTGCTTCTGGAATGCCCTCTGGCGTAAGGAATTGCACAGTAAGCACAGTAATAGTCGCAACCATCTTGTATCTTAATAAATGCTCTAGTTTTATCCAACATCTTAGTTGTAGATATTTCGTCAAAATTATGCTGATCTTTTATATCTCTGAAAATATATGTTCCTGAATTTAATTTTTCAAATATTTTGCTTTTACTATTATTATCAATTATCAGATCAACTTCACCCAATTCTTCTATCTCTTTTTTTTTTCTTTGAGAATAGCACCCTGTTACAACTACTTTTACCTCGGGGTTAATCTGCTTTTGATTTAACGCTTTTCGAATAGCATTTCTACTTTTATAATCTGTTCTATTCGTTACGGTGCAGGTATTTATTATATAAACATCAGCAGGTTTATCAAATTCAGTAATTTGATAGCCTGCTTGTGTAAATTCATCTACAATACAGGACGTCTCGTATTGATTAACTTTACAGCCGAAAGTGATTGATGCAATTTTTTTCATATAATTTTTTTTATTCAAAGCTTAAATCAATCCCCATTTGTAAGAGGAAAATGAAAGGAAGTTCAGCTGAATTATATTTTTAAATATACCAAATCTAATAAATTTCATTATTTAAAAACCCCTCTGCACTTCGTGCACCTCCCCTCGCAACGGGGAGCTTTCACTTCATTGTTCCGTGTTGGATATTGGATATTCTTTTTTTATTCTTCTTCGTGTCTTTGTGGCTTCGTGGCTAATTTTATTCCTAGCTCATCCAGCTGCTTTTGTGATACCTTTGCAGGAGATTCACTCATCATGTCAGTTGCTTGAAGTGTTTTTGGGAAGGCGATTACATCGCGAATTGATTTAGCACCGCTCATAATCATAACCATTCTATCTATTCCCGGTGCAATTCCACCATGAGGGGGAGTTCCGTATCTTAGTGCATTCAGAAAGAAACCAAATTTTTCATCCAGTTCTTCTTCGGAGAATCCCAAAACATCAAATATTTTCTTTTGAATATCTAATCTGTGACAACGAATACTACCGGAAGAAAGTTCTAAACCATTACAAACAAGATCATATAATTGACCTTCTATCTTTCCATATTCGCCTGTTTCAAAATATTTAAGATGTTCTTCTTTTGGTAGAGTGAACATGTGATGTGCTGTTTTCCAACACTCTTCATCATCGTTGTATTCAAATAATGGGAAATCAGTGATCCATAATAAATTAAACTGCTTTGGATCATAAAGTTCAAGTTCCTTTCCAAGATAATTCCTGATTTCAGAAAGGACTTTAAACACGATCTTATTTGTATCAGCAGCAAAGAGGATAAGGTCTCCATCCTCTGCTCCAGTAGATTTAATAATCTGCTTCTTCTCCTCATCTGAAAGGAACTTTGTAATACCTGATTGGAATTCCCCATCTTGATATTTTACATAAGCAAGTCCTTTACCACCAACATGTTTTGCTCTATCAGTAAGCATATCTATCTGTTTTCTGGAATATCCTGCACAACCAGATGCGACTATACATCGTACGCTACCACCAGTTTGTAAAGCTCCACTAAAAACTTTGAATCCAGAATTTGCCAAAATCTCAGAGAGATCGTTCAATTCCATACCAAAACGTGTATCAGGTTTATCTGAACCGTAACGATTCATCGACCGTTTATAAGTTAAATGAGGAAATGGAATTGGAAGATCAATATTGATAACTTCATTAAAGATGTATTTGAATAGCTCTTCCATAATTTGGAAAATTTCTTCTTGAGTTACAAAACTCATTTCAAGATCAAGTTGAGTGAATTCCGGTTGTCTATCAGCTCTTAGGTCTTCGTCGCGGAAACAACGAGCAATCTGGAAATATCTGTCAAAGCCTCCAATCATAAGAAGTTGTTTATATATCTGAGGAGATTGTGGAAGTGCAAAAAACTTACCGTTATGCACCCGACTGGGAACAAGAAAATCCCTCGCACCTTCAGGTGTGCTTTTCATCAACATTGGAGTTTCAATTTCGTAAAAATCTTTTTTTACAAGAAATTCTCTTATCGCAAAAACAATCTTGTGACGGATTAGAATTATATCCTTCAGCTTTTTACGACGCAGGTCAAGATATCTATATTTAAGACGGAGGTCTTCTTCTGCCAGAACATTTTCATTAATTTGAACAGGCAATGGTTCTGAATTATTGAGAAGGAGCAATTCTTGTGCTTCAATTTCGATTTCACCTGTCTTCATCTCTTTATTAATATTTTGTTGATCACGTAGAATAACCTTTCCGGTTACAGCTATCACATATTCATTTCTTAGCTTACCTGCTTTTGCATGAACTATTTCTTGCTCAGGATGAAATACGATTTGAACTTTTCCTGAAACATCTCTAAGATCGATAAAAATTAATCCACCGAGATCTCTACGACGATGAACCCACCCCATCAAGGTTATATTTTCACCAACATTTTGTTTGCTCAATTTTCCAGCATAATGAGTTCTTTTTGTGTCTTTAATAAAATCTAACATATTCATATCCTTTTATATATATCAATTTTGTGCGAGAATTTTATTTTTTGATAATTTGTCAATACTTTGAAAAAACCAAAAACCTTCAAAAATCTAATATCCTTGAAGGTTTAATATCTTCTATTTTTAATTTATTCTTTTTCTTGTTTCTTTTTCTGATCAAGTCTGATAAATTTAATACTCTTATCATTGTATCTCAGTTCACATTCAGCATTTTCAGATTCTAATTTTGGGAAGAAAATGTAACCCGATTTCTTTGCTCCAGGTAAGATGTTCCCAAAATGAAATGAATAAGTTATTAAATTATTCTGAGCTGTTCGCCACTCTTCCATAACCTGTTTTTGTTCAATAAAAAACTCTTCTGTATCAATAAATTCTTTTTTATTTTCGTTTATTAAAAGATAATCAATCTGTCTGGGAGCCAGCAGATTTTCAATATAGTCCTGAGTGACTATATCATATTGATTTCCATTTTGGTCAATTAAACCAAAATCGCTCATTTCAACTTTCAGATTATCCCGTTTTCTATTCTGAATCGAGATATAAAATGTAGTGAAATAATTTGTTAGTTCCTGTGGTTCTTTATTCCAATATTCATTTGCAGCAACAAAAGTATAAGCTTTTGTCCGATTTATCCCAAAATCATCTGTAACTGTAACACCATCAGCTTGAACAGGAACATATTTAATTGTACAGGCAGAAAATAATAAGACAAACAATAGTAATGAAAAAATGTATCGTTTCATAATTTTACCTCACATATTAACAGAGACGACCATAAAAAATCGTCTCTGCATTTTTTTCATTAAACTTATTATTGTATCTTAGCTGTCAAGTTCAAAATCGATTTCCTGTTCTACGGTATCATCATTTTTCCCAACAGGTTCATCTATTATTTCTTTTGCAGCACCTTCAGAAACTTCTTCGTTGATATTATTTTCTTCTTCAATTATTTCATCATGAGAATCATCAACAGTATCTTCTGTTTCATCTGTAATTCCCTCATCGAGAGGTTGTTCATTTGCTTTAACTATATTATTATCTTCTAATAAATCATTTTTGGGAATTTGATCTTGAGATTCAGAATTTTCTTCACCGTCTTCCTGTTCTTCTTCTGCAACAATTCTCGCAATATCATACACTTTATCTTTATCGTTGAGTGCAATTAATTTCACACCTTGTGTATTCCTACCTATAATTGAGATTTTATTGACAGACTGGCGAATGATCATGCCTTCCTTCGTAACGATCATAAGATCATCGTTATCTACAACCTCTAGAAGTGAGATCAACTTACCATTACGTTTAGTAGTTTTAAGTGTAATAACCCCTTTTGAACCACGTTTTGTTACTTTATAACCACTGATCTCTGTTCGCTTTCCAAATCCATTCTCACTTATAGACAAAAGTGTACCTTCACGTCTTATTACTACCATAGCAACTACCTGATCATCATCTCTAAGACGTATACCACGCACACCCTGTGAATTTCTTCCCATGGATCTAGCGTCAGTTTCGTTAAACCTATTTGCATAACCATTTCTAGTAGCTAGGATAATGTCGTTATCACCTTCGGTTATTTTTGCTTCAATCAGTTTATCGCCTTCCAATAATTTTATAGCTATTATACCATTAACTCTTGGTCTTGAAAAAGATTTTAATTCAGATTTTTTAATTGTACCATTTTTTGTTACCATTGTAACATAATAAGGATCATCAAAATCTCTTACAGTTACAAATGCCTCAATCTTTTCATTACGTTCAAGTTGAAGAAGATTCACTATTGCTTTTCCCCGTGCAAGTCTTCCCAAACTAGGTATTCTATGAACCTTGAGCCAGTGACAGATTCCGTGATCTGTAAAGAACAGAATGTAAGCGTGTGTCGATGCAACAAAGATACTTTCTATAAAGTCTTCATCTTTAAGGTTTGAACCGGATAATCCTTTTCCGCCTCTTCCCTGATTCCTATAAGTTCTTATTGGAAGACGTTTTATATATCCATGACGGGAAATTGTTATAACCATCTCTTCATCAGCTATCATATCCTCAGTTTCAATATCTGCAGAACCTTCTAAGATAGTTGTTCTTCTAAGATCAGCATATTTTTTCTTGATCTCAGCAATTTCTGTTTTAATAATATCCATTCGAATTGATCTTTCTTCCAGAATACCTTTAAGTTTTTTAACTGTTTTTATAATATCTTTATATTCTTGTTCAATTTTTTCTCTCTCAAGCCCAGTAAGTTTTTGCAGTCTCATTTCCAAAATAGCTTTTGCCTGGATTTCAGAAAGTTTGAATTTCTCCTGCAATTTAATGCCTGCTTCCTGAGCATTCTTAGATGCCTTAATAGTAGCGATGATCTCATCAATATTATCTAAAGCAATTCTATAACCTTCTAAGATATGAAGACGCTCCTCAGCATTTTTGAGTTCAAACTTGGTTCTGCGAACTATCACTTCATGACGGAAATCAACATAATTTGAGATCATATCTTTCATGTTAATAACCATTGGGATACCTTTCACCAAAGCTCTGTTATTAACACTGAAACTTTCTTGCAATTGTGTGTATTTATACAATTTATTCAAGACTGAACTTGCCTCATAATTTCTTTTTACAATAATTACGAGACGCATTCCTTGTCGTCCGGACTCATCACGAATATCACTAATACCTTCGATTCGTTTATCTTTTACAACACTAACAATTTTCTGGATCAAGAGACTTTTATTAAGCATATAGGGAATTTCTGTGATCACGATCATTTCAGAGCCGTTGTTCTTTGTTTCAATAGCAGCCTTACCACGCATAATTACCCGACCGTGCCCTGTCTCAAAGTAATCTTTAATCCCTTGTTTCCCAATAATGTACCCGCCTGTTGGGAAATCAGGTCCATTTATATACTTTAAAAAACCCGCAGGTTCTATTTCAGGATTATCAACATAAGCAGTGATGCCATCACAAATTTCACCAACATTATGTGGAGCCATGTTAGTTGCCATTCCCACAGCAATACCAGATGAGCCATTAACCATAAGATTAGGGAATTTAGATGGGAAAACTACGGGTTCTTTTCTTGTATCATCATAATTTGTTTTATAGTCTACGGTGTCCTTATCAAGATCATCCATGAGGTCTACAGCAGCTTTTTGAAGTCTTGCTTCAGTATAACGCATAGCAGCAGGAGGGTCACCATCTTGAGAACCAAAGTTACCTTGACCATTAACCAGCATATACCGTAAGCTCCATTCTTGAGCCATTCTAACTAAAGTTGGATAAATAACCTGTTCACCATGCGGATGATAGTTACCGGAAGTATCACCAGCAATCTTAGCACATTTTCTAAAACCTTTACCGGGAGCTAAATTAAGTTCGTTCATAGCATAAAGTATCCTTCGCTGCGAAGGTTTTAACCCATCTCGAACATCAGGTAATGCTCTGGAAACAATAACACTCATTGAATATGCCAGATACGACTTTTTTAGTACATCTTCTATTTCTAATAATTCTATTCTCGATCTATCGTGTATCATTCATCCCCCTAAACATCGACCTGAGCATATTGTGCATTCCGCTCGATAAATTCTCTTCGTGGTTCTACGTCGTCACCCATTAATATTGTAAACATTCTATCAGCTTCGATCGCATCATCTATCTTCACAGAAATAAGTATTCTTCTTTCCGGATCAAGTGTAGTATCCCATAACTGATCAGCATTCATTTCACCAAGACCTTTATACCTTTGAATATGCAAACCACGATTGCCCATTTCTTTCATCACATCATCTTTCTCTTTTATTGAGAATGTATACTTTTTGCTTCTTCCTTTTTTTACAAGGAATAGAGGTGGTTTTGCTATATAAATGTGACCATATTCCACCAAAGGACGCATATATCTGAAAAAGAATGTAAGTAGTAAAGTTGCAATATGCTGACCGTCCACATCAGCATCCGCCATAATAATTACTTTATTGTAACGCAGTTTTGAAATATCGAATTCATCACCAATGCCAGCACCAAGAGCCAAAATGATAGGTTGTATCTTATCATTGTTAAGTACTTTATCAATTCTAGCTTTTTCAGTATTGAGCATTTTTCCCCAAAGCGGTAGAATTGCTTGAAAAGTTCTATCTCTTCCCATTTTTGCAGAGCCACCGGCAGAATCACCTTCAACCAGAAAGATCTCAGTTTGAGACGGATCTTGTATTGAGCAATCAGCTAATTTACCAGGAAGACTCCCACTTTCCAAAACAGATTTTCTTCTAGTCAACTCTCTAGCTTTACGAGCAGCTTCACGAGATCTAGCACCAAGAATCGCTTTCATTGCAATATGTTTCGCTTCTTTAGGATTCTCTTCAAAGAACACCATAAGCTTCTCATATACAATTGAGTTAATTATCCCTTCAATTTCGCTATTCTGCAGTTTTGTTTTGGTTTGTCCTTCAAACTGAGGATCACGAAGTTTCACACTGAGAATAGCTGTTATACCTTCACGAATATCTCCGCCACCTGGAGACACTTTCTCGTTTTTTAATAAACCTGCATTTTTTATGTATGTATTAACCGCTCTGGTTAAACCAGATTTAAAACCACTAAGGTGAGTTCCGCCCTCTATGGTATTAATATTATTTGCAAAACTATTAATTGTTTCCTGAAAACCTTCATTATATTGTATTGCTACTTCGAATTCAGTATTTTCTTTTTCTCCTCTAATATAGATAGGTTCAGTGGACAATACTTTTTTGTTTTCATTGAGATATGCCACAAAAGAAGTTATTCCACCTTCATAATGAAAATCATGTGTCCTATTCTCATTTTCATCAGTCAGTGAAATCAATATACCGTTATTAAGGAATGCCAGTTCCCTTAACCGAGTCGAAAGATAATCAAAGTTAAATGAGGTAGTTTCAAAAATTGTTTTATCAGGAATAAAACTAACTTTTGTTCCGGTTTTCTTTGTTTTTCCAGTTACCACTACTTTAGTTTGTGGTTTTCCTTTTGCGTAAGCTTGATGATAAATTTTACCATCTTTATAAATTTCTACTTCCAGATGCTCGGCAAGTGCATTTACAACAGATACACCCACACCATGCAGCCCGCCAGAAACTTTATAAGATTTATCATCGAATTTTCCTCCAGCATGCAGTATTGTCATCACAACCTGCACAGCCGGGATTTTTTCTGTTTTATGCATTTCTACAGGAATACCTCGCCCGTTATCTATAACTGAAACCCAGCCATTTTTGTGAATAGTAATGTCTATCCTATCACAATACCCTGCAAGAGCTTCATCAACACTATTGTCAACTACCTCATAAACCAGATGGTGCAAACCTCTTTCGGTGGTTCCACCAATATACATTGCCGGACGTTTTCGCACGGCCTCAAGACCTTTTAAGACCTTGATATTTCCCGCTGTATATTTCGTATTAGTCATATAAAAACCTCTTCTTTTTTTAGTAATTTATTGCCTTTTTTATTTCTTCTTTTCATAGGGTTATAATGTCATGACGTCAATATGTGTCAACTATTTTATTTATATAAAGTTAGGTAACATCTTATAGGTTTCCAAGATACAGATACAGAGCTCATAAATCTATATGCTTCAAGAAGTTACGAGCTCTGAAAAAAATCTCAACAAATAACACTTGATTTTATTTGTTTTTTTGTTACTTTATTAATATTAAATATTCATCTTAGACTGTGCATTAATGCACTTTTATTGTTAATCTCCGAAAAGATTTTTCCACTTATTATCATCTCCGGAAGAAGTTGTATATTTTCCTAAACTTACAATTATTGTTACACTACTTTTTTTGGGTATTAATTCATCAGCCATCGGTTGAGAATATATCACATTTTCCTTTATTACTTCATCAGAATACCTGAACACTTTTTTACCGAGATAAAGCCCTGCATTTTCCAATTTTAATTTTGCTTCAACAATACTTAAATTATCAAGATAAGGAATTCTTACCATTTCTGGGCCATTACTAAGTACTACACTTACAGTTCTATATTTTTTAGTCATAATACCAGGATTTGGTTTTTGTGATATTATTTTCCCCTTATCTATGTTCTCATCGTGGACAAGTTCACTCTGTTCCATATATAATTTCATTTCTGTACATGTTTTACGCGCTACTTCATAATCCTCACCTATCAAAAGTGGAATTTGAACTTCATTACCATGCCCAACTATTATTTTCATAATCAGGTCTGTTCCAAAGAAAGCAATGATAAATAAACCTGCAAGAACAACCAATGCTATTAAAATAGACTTCATTTTTGTCATTTATGAGCTCCTATATCTTTTTCTTCATTCTGGCTGCAAATGCACCATCAGAATTGTGTTTGAATGGTATTGTTTTCAAATAACCATTTTCTGTAAATTCTTTTGGAATAAATTGTTCAGCTAATTCAAGTGTAAACTCAGAATTTCTATTTAGAAATTTCTCAACTTGTTTTTCATTTTCCTCTTTATTTAAAGTACAAGTACTATAAACTAAAATTCCACCCGGACATAAAAATCTAGCACCAAGATCAAGCGCTCTTTTCTGTAGCTTCAATAATTCTTTCATATCCTGATTCTTCTGCCATCTCAGCTCGGCTTTCTTCTGAAAGACTCCCCAACCAGAACATGGTACATCCAGAAGAACTCTATCGTAAGCGGGAGCTATAGGTCCGTATTTGAAGGTATCGTTCACATTAAGTTTTATATTAGTAATTTGTAATCTTTCAACTGCTCTCTTGAGCTTTTTAATTTTGTTTGGAAATTTATCAACTGCAATCAGTTCACCAGAATTTCGCATTAATTCAGCAATATAAGTTGCTTTCCCACCTGGTGCTGCAAAAAGATCAAGAATAGATTCATTTTGTTCAGGAGTTAATAATTCCACGACCAGAGCAGCAGATACATCCTGAATTGAGAAATACCCTTCAGAGAAGGAAATTTCATTTAACACATCCCTTGCTTGCTGTGTAATCAGAATGTTCTCCGAAGCATCACTTTCTATAACGATTATATCACGTCTTAATAAATATTCCATTAATCTTTTTTTATTAGTAGCACATGTGTTGATACGAATATGTAAATTAGGAGGTTGATTATAATATGCACATAATCTTTCAGTATCTTTTACACCCCAGTATTCTATCCATTTTTCTAAAATCTCTTTTGGAAATGAATACTGAACAGAAATTCTATCTAAGTTCTCTAAAGGATATTCAATTTTCTCTTCACGAAGATACTTCCTTAAAATAGCATTAATAAATTTGGAAATTTTCTCCCCATACATCTTTTTTGCGATAGAAACAGTTTCATTTACTGCAGCATGCTGTGGAATATAATCACAATATATAAGCTGGTACAATCCCATATATAATAGTATTTTTATCTTAATATTTGTATTAGAAAACTTCTTCGAATCAGTATATTGGGATGCGATATATTCCAAGTTGAGATGCATTTTTATCACACCCTTCACAAGTACATACAGTAGATCAGATCTTTCCCCTGCTTGATTGATCTTCCTTATCATCTGTTGTAGTAATTTATCTGAAAATATGTTTTTAGAGATAACTTTAAGAATTATCTTATACGCTTCCAATCTAACATCTATCATATATTTCGTTTTTTATATAATGCCTTTATAGCAGCTTTTGTTATTTCTTCAGAAGTTGAAAAATCATTTTCTTTCATCAATTTTGAAATTGTTTTTCTAACATCATAGCGTTTATATCCCAATGTTAGAAGAGCGGTTTCTGCATCTTGAATCAGCTCGGAATCAATACCAGTATAATTTTCAACTAAAGATTTTGAAGTGATATCACCAACCTTATCTTTCAATTCAATTATAAGCCGTTCAGCTGATTTCTTGCCAATGCCATGTATTGTAGTGATCAGATTTATATCACCCATTTGAATAGCACGTATTAGATCAGCAACAGAAAGCCCTGAAAGAACAGATAAAGCCAATTTGGGTCCAACCTTAGAAATATTTATCAATTGCCTGAAAACTACTTTTTCTTCATCAGAAAAAAATCCAAATAACCTTACACCGTCAGATTCGTTAAATGAGTAGTGAACAAGAACTTTCACTTCTTTCCCTATTTCCGGTAATTTGTCATACGTACTAAGTGGTATGAACAATTCATATCCAACACCTGTGCAATCAATTACAATAGTAGTGGGACATTTCTCTGATAAAATGCCTTTAAGATAAGAATACATATTTACCCTCTTTTATCAAATTCTAACGATTACGCTATAAATTTTAGACAATGATGTCCACATTTATTTAGTATTTAAATTTATTTTTATTAAATTGACAAAGTGCAATTGCGAGAGCATCTGCTGCATCCTCGGTTTTGGGTTTAACGCTCAGATTTAAAATTTTCTGAACCATATATTGAATTTGTTCTTTTGATGCATTTCCATTTCCAACAACAGATTTTTTTACTTCTCTAGGAGAATATTCTACAATTTCAATATTATGTTGAGCTAGGGATAGCAAGATCACGCCTCTGGCATGTCCTAAAGTAAAAGCTGATTTGATATTTTTCCCATAAAATATAGTTTCTACAACAGCAATATTAGGTTTGTATTCTGAAATAATTTTATTCATTCCTGATTGTATTTCAACTAATCTTTCAGCTAGTGGTGCTTTTGAATTGGTTTCTATTGTGTCACATCCAGCAGCTACTATCTTACGTTTTTCAATTTGCAGGATTCCATACCCTACGTTATAACTGCCCGGATCTATTCCAAGAATTATCAATCTTCTGATAACCTATCGAAAACTATGTCTGAGATCTCGAAATTTGCATATACCTTCTGTACATCATCGCAATCTTCCAAGTAATCAATTAATTTAAGCAACTTCTCAGCTACTTCATCAGCATTTATTGTATTTTGAGGGATTCTAGTTATTTCAGCCTTTTCAATATTGTAGTTTGCTTCTTCCATTTTTTTAAGAACACTATGAAGATCAGCATAAGCAGTATAAATTATATAGTCACCTTCTTCAACAATAAAATCTTCAGCTCCTGCATCAAGCGAAGCCATCATTATTTCATCTTCATCGAGATCATCTTCGGGGATTACTATCATACCCTTCTTCTCGAACATATATGAGACAGATCCATTCTCTGCAAGGCTACCACCATACTTTGAGAAAATATGCCTAACATCTGCGACTGTTCGCTGTTTATTATCGGTAAGAGTTTCAACAATAATAGCTACGCCATTATGACCATATCCTTCATAAGTAATATGTTCATAATTAACACCCTCTAATTCACCTGTACCTCTTTTGATTGCCCGCTCAATATTCGAGTTAGGCATATTTGCACCTTTAGCAGTAGAAACAGCCAATCGTAAACGAGGGTTCATTTCCTGATCACCACCACCTTCTTTTGCAGCGACAATGATCTCTTTTACTAATTTAGTAAATATTTTACCACGTTTTGCATCCGCAGCACCTTTTTTATGTTTTATAGAACTCCATTTACTATGTCCTGACATATTGTTAAAACCTCCAAATACAAAAAGACCTGCGGAGAGTATTCTTGCAGGTCTTATCGGTTATTTAATCTTCTTTATTTGCTTCAGCAATTACCTTAGCAGCAATATCGCCAGGAACTTTTTCATAATGTGAGAATACTTGTGTAAATTTCCCTCGACCCTGAGTAAGTGATTTAAGAGCGGGATAATAACCCATTAATTCTGATAAAGGCATTTCGGCATTAAGTACTTGTTTTTTACTTTGCTTTTCCATACCTTGTATTTTACCTCTTCTGGTAGAGATATCTCCCATAACATCACCCATATATTCATCAGGGATAATAATTTGAACATTGTGTACAGGTTCAAGAAGAATTGGTTTTGCAATTTCAAATGCTTTCTTTAAAGCATTCCATGAAGCAATTTTAAAAGCCATTTCAGATGAATCTACATCATGATAACTACCATCATAAACATCAACAGAAAGGTCAACGATCTGATTACCTGAAATAATTCCTTTTCCAATTACTTCTATAAGTCCTTTCTCAATAGCAGGAATAAATTTAGTAGGGATTCTTCCACCAACAACGGAATTAATAAACTCGAAACCGCTGCCGCGAGGAAGTGGTTTAACTCTAAAATATACTTCTCCGAACTGTCCTTTTCCTCCTGATTGCTTTTTGTGTTTATAATGCACATCAGCTGTTCCTGAAATTGTCTCTTTATATGGAACCGCTGGTGTTTTTAAATTTGCTTCAATTTTATATCTAGATTTAAGTTTTTTTTGAAGAAGTGCAATTTGCTGTTCACCAATACATGAGATAACATTCTCAGCCGTTTCTTGATTCATTTCAAGATTTAATGTATGATCTTCATCCAATAATTTACTTAACGCGGCACCTATTTTATCTTCATCATGCTGGTTAGCTGCTTTTATGCTTTGCCAATAAACAGCTGTAGGAAGTTTGATCTCACGAAATTTTATTTTAGAATTTGAACTAACAATAGAATTAAAACCACGAGCAACTTTCATCTTAACTAAACCACCAATATCGCCGGCTTTTAATTCATCTGTGTCTTTCCTATTTTTTCCATTAACAAAATACATAGAGCCAATTCTATCTTTGCTATCCTTCTCTGGGATATATACATCCAATCCACTTGTCATTTTCCCAGAAAAAACTCTAACATAACTAATATCACCTACATTCGGATCGGAAAATGATTTAAATACATATGCAAAAAGATCTCCATCTTCATTAAGTTGAATAATTTTTTCTTCCTTTTTCTCTATAACTTGAAGTTCATTTCTGTCAGCTGGTGATGGTAAATACTCTACTATAGCATCCATTAAATCATTTACACCAATATCATGAGTTGCTGAGGTTGCAAAAGCAGGCATTAATTTTCCTTGAACGATCGCATTCTTCAATCCGGTTGTCATCTCTTCTTTTGTAAGTTCACCAACTTCAAAATATTTTTCAAGAAGTATATCATCACTTTCTGCAACAGCTTCCATCAATTCCATTTTACTTTCTTCAACCTGATCTACCATATCTGCAGGAACTTCAATTTCTTTTCCGTTTTTAAATGCTTTCCCTTGAGCAATATCGACAACGCCTTCAAATTTATGTTCACTTCCTATTGGTATTAGAATTGGTGTTGGATTAAAATCTGTATTTTCTCTAATTCTTTCAATTGCTTTATTAAAATCTGCACCTTCGTTATCTATTCTATTAATAATGAACCCTTTTATAACAGGTCTGTCGGTCAGTAGTTCAATCGATTTCTCTAAGCTCACGTCAAATTCTGAAGCTCCGTTCACTACAAATAAAATTGTTTCAACAGCGATTGATGCAGATATTTGTTCAGAGCTAAAATCTACAAGACCTGGTGCATCAAGAATATTGATCCTATTTTTTTTCCACATCAGGTTTGCAATACCCAAAGAAACCGAAGATTTTCTTTCAATCTCTTCAGTATTGAAATCCATGACAGTAGTACCATCCTCGATCTTACCAATTCTGGTTGTCGTTTTTGAGTTGAATAACATCTGTTCAACAAGACTGGTCTTACCAGCACCAATAGCTCCGACAAAAGCGATGTTTCTAATGGTTTTCATTTATCCTCCGCATTTATATTATATACTAAATCTATATTTTTATATATAACCTTTTTAGCTGTTCAAAAGAAAATTATTACTCTTTCTTGTCAACTCTCTACTTTAAAATAATCAATTTACCAATTTTCTCAGTAATTTTATTATTAGATAATTGTTTAGCTTTGATTTTATAGAAATATGTATTATTGGCAATCTCATCTCCATCCGCATCTTTTCCATTCCAAGAGATCTGATTATATCCAGCTAGAGAATTTAGTTGTTTTATGGTTTTAATTTTTCTACCTGTCAAAGTATAGATTGTAATTGTAATATCGGAATCTTCGGTAATTACAAATGTAAAATACCCTCCATCTTTCATTGGATTCGGATAGGGAAGCATTTGCTCAATTGATACAACCCCAGAACTTTTGCACACAAAATTAGTTTCTTCAACTGTTGGGTTATTAAGATTGTCAAACACAATAAGCTGAATTGTGTGGCTTCCTTCAGGGAGATCATCAAGCTGCCAGGTAAGTTCTCCTACAGTAGCAGAACCAGCAACATACATAAATCCATCTGTCACATTGATAGGCGTTAAAGATCCATCTATTATCAATAGTATACAATGTCCGGATGAACCAATAATGTTAATTCCATTTTCATCTTCAATGTGAGCAATTAATTCAGGGCTGGTTGACACAAAATCACCGGCGATAAAGCTTGGAGAGTCCAAGAAAAGTTGAACCTGAGGCGGACCTGTGCTTGGTGCATAAACAGGAATATTACTAAGTTTCATTGGGAAGTAACAGTTCAAGAAATCTTCAGAGGTGCTATTGTCATATACATAATTTAATATTCTACCTCCGTCACCTGAGTGAACATCTTCAGGAACAATAAATTGTGAATTATATACACCATCAACAACTTCACTATTACCATAATAAAATGTGTGTCCATTACTTGTGTAATCTACTTCGTAATGTTGATTTACCCATTGATTAATAATGAATACTAGAAGATCATTTTCATAGAATTTGTTATATTTTGACTCATAGACACGAATTTCACCTGATTCATTTATTATATTTTCATAATCACCGCTTAGGTTTACTGTTTGTCTTGCTTGAACACTATCCGGTATTCCCGCAATGTTTCCCACTGTTTCTGGTGGTAATACATCAAGAATTGGATCACCCAACACATTAAAGTACTGGCTATTATATAATGCGGCATTTGAATTTAATTTTGCATCTCTCAAGGCATTTCCAATATTCATTCGTTCATCAATAATATTCCTTAAAACATATTTCATTAATAGAGTATTTGGAATAGGAGATGATTGAGCGGTTGCAGCAATTGAAGCAATTGAACCACCATTATCATAAAACAAAAATCTTTCTGCCATACAGTCTATTTCAGAGTTATCAAATTTACCCACTTCGCATGAGGCAGCCAAGAATAATGGTAAATGTTCCAAATTATCCAACAAATCCATATGTAATGAAGCTCTGAAATAATCTTCATCACCTAAAACATCTTCATTACCGTGCCCGATAAAATACCATATCAACCTTCCTTGATTTATACTCTCTATCTGAGCCATACGTGCTTCCGGTTTATTTTGATATTCATCGAAACCATATTCTATTCCCAGTACTTTATCTACAATAATTGTATCAGTGATGAAGTCTTCAGCATCCTGTGCCCTTGCAGTATGATTCATACCATGACTTTGGCTTAAACCCTCCAATACACCCTTCTTATGCTCATCATCTGCCATTATTAGTATATTATTCCGCCAAAATCCTGGAGTTGGATTATGAATATAATTTTCTATTCTCTGCAAATAATAATCCATCATTTGATTGTT
>JAVCCF010000179.1 GCA_030765625.1 Candidatus Tenebribacter burtonii | reverse complement strand
CAAAATCGTCACCATCCATTATAAGTCCGTTAGCAATTCCTGCCACAGGTTTTTTTAATGGAACACCAGCAGCCATCAGAGCCAAAGTTCCACTGCAAACTGTAGCCATTGAAGATGATCCGTTTGACTCTAAGATTTCTGATACAACACGAAGTGTGTATGGGAAGTCATCTTTGGAAGGGATCATTGGAAGCAAGGCACGTTCTGCCAATGCGCCATGACCGTATTCTCTACGTCCTGGTCCTCTCATAAAACCTGCTTCTCCAACACTATAAGGTGGAAAATTATATTGAAGATAATAAGATTTTTTATATTCTTCTGCCAAACCATCAATGATCTGTTCATCCCTGCTGTTTCCTAAAGTCACACTTCCCAAAGATTGTGTTTCACCACGAGTAAAAAGTGCTGAACCATGAACACGTGGAAGAATATCCAATTCACAAGTTATTGGTCGGATATCGTCCATTCCCCTGCCGTCAGCTCTGTGGTTATTTTTCAGAATGGCATTACGAACAGATTTTGCAAAAACCTCATCAAAAGCATTCTTAAAATGTCTTTCCTGCTCAGCAAATTCTTCACCAAGTTCCGGTGCATATTTTTCCATTATTTCTTTTTTAATTGCATCTATAGCTTCATAACGTTCCAGTTTACCGTGAACATGAGCAGCTTTATCGATTGCTTTTCCAAAATCATTTTCTACTTTCTGAACGATCTCTTCCGGAGTTACTTTCAATTCAACTTCCATTTTTTCTTTGCCGGCATCTTTTATGAATTCTTCCTGAAAAGCTACAAGTTCTTTGATAACTTCATGACCGGTATAGATAGAATTCATCATCAACTCTTCCGAAACTTCTTTAGCTCCTGCTTCTATCATTACAACTGCAAATTTTGTGCCTGCAACATCCAAATCAAGTACAGATTCTTTAAACTGTTGAACTGTTGGATTAATAATAATCTCATCATTCACAACACCCACTTTCACACTGGCACAAGGTCCGTGGAATGGGATATCGGAAATTGAAAGAGCAGCAGATGCACCTAAAATTCCTAACATTCCCGGGTCATTCTCGCCATCGTAAGAAAGTACAGTAACCACAACGTGAACTGCATTCCTGAATCCTTTTGGAAAGAGCGGTCGGATTGGTCTGTCTATAAGACGTGCATTTAATGTTGCTTGAGTTGAAGGTCTAGCCTCACGTTTAAAAAAACCACCGGGAATTTTACCTGAAGCATACATTTTCTCTATAAAATCTACTGTTAATGGAAAGAAATCTATTCCTTCCCTTGCCTCTTTGGAAGCAGTTGCTGTAACTAATACGCTGGTTTCGCCATAAGTGATAAAAACAGAACCATTGGCTTGTTTTGCCATTCTACCGGTTTCCATTGTTAATGTTTTACCGGCAATTTCGATTGACTTTTTTTTAATGTCAAAATTGTGCATTTTTTCTCCTTTAATTTGGGTTAAATCCCAATTTTGTTTCGGCTCTATTTTTAAAGCCGAGTTTTCACGGAGATTAAAGCAATAGACTAAAACCAGAACACTGGACTTAGCTTATTGCTCCATTCCTCCGTATTTCATTTTCTTATTTATGCTATATAATTAGCTTTCGGCATGATATTTTATTCTGCTTTTTTTTGTTAAGGTTTTTCTTCTAAAAAGTAAAGAAAGGGGTTTCATCCCCTTTCTGATAACTCCAAAAATATATTATTTTCTGAGTCCAAGTGCCTTGATCAACTTACGGTAACGAACTATATCTTTTTTCATGATATAATCAAGCAATCTTCTTCTCTGACCGATAAGTTTGAGTAAACCACGACGTGTATGATAATCCTTCTTATGGATTTTTAAATGTTCCGTGATCTCTTTAATACGTGTTGTTAATAGAGCAACTTGAACCTCAGGTGATCCAGTATCTGAATCATGGAGTTTAAACTCTGCCATGATAGCCTTTTTGGCTTCGGTATTCAATGCCATTCAATACCTCCTTATTTTTTTGCTTTTTATAAGCAGAAACAACAGAAAAATCGAAGGTTTCTTTGTAAAGTATTTTCTTAGTGTACCTATTTATATTGATTTCTAGTGGATTACTCTTTAACTTTTTAGATTAAATTACTTATATTTTTTATAATCTACAGCAGCGAATAATATATTGACACAATCCTGCTCTAAAGAATTTTAAAAAGCAATTATTGAGTAAATAGGAAAATTATGAAAAAAGATATAATGCGAATTATAAAAATTATGCTCACACATTGGGGCTATCTTGTTTCTGGGATATTTTTTATGTTAGGATTTGCATTATTCAGCGGTACAAGTGTTACATTGGCAATTCCATTAATGGATAATGTATTTAAATCATCTTCAGATATAATTTTATATAAAGATACTTCCTCTTTCTTTGTGGCAATACAAAATGCAATTGTGCAATTTATTGCTGCTCATGGCAGTTTGTTCCAGATTATAAGTAAAGAAGCTCTTGAGCCTCTTCTTGATAGCTTGAATACAGTTATGTTACATACTGATTCACATTTACTCTTATGGATTATTAGTGGAACAATGGTCTTGTTAATAGTCTTAAAAAATATTTTTTATTATGGACAAAGAGTGCTTTTTGCTAACTTGCGAGGACGTACCATAAAAGATATTAGAGATTTAATTTATAAAAAATATCTTTATCAATCTTTAGCTTTTTTCAATGAGAATAAAGTTGGAGACTCACTTGTCCGTATGGTTTCTGATGTTCAAATAATTGGAAATTTTTTTGTAAATTCTCTTTTTAATTCGCTAAGAGAATTTCTACTCATAATTATTTTTGCTTGGATCGCTTTATTCTTGAATCCACGATTATTTCTAATAAGCTTAATTCTGCTTCCAATATTCAGTTTAATTGTTCACTTTCTTGGAAATAAAATAAAAAAATACTCTAAACGGATTCAACAGCAATCATCAAACATGTTTTCGAATGTAGAAGAAAAACTTAATAGTATGCGCATTGTTAAAGCGTTCTCCAGAGAGCAATATGAAATGGATAGATTTGAAGAGATCAATAATAAACACTTTAAATTCTGGAGAAAATCGAGGATATATAATGCTTTCAATGTTCCACTCTCCGAATTTAATAGCATTATCACAGGTGTTATTGTGCTGATTATCGGCGGGTATCAAGTTCTTGATCCCAATGTGAATTTTTCGTTTGGAAGCTTTATCGCTTTCATGCTAGCGATCTTCTCGATGTTACATCCAATGAAAGCAATCACGTCAGCTTATGCGAATATCAGAAAAGCCATGGTCTCTGTGGGAAGAATTTCCGAAATATTGAATAAGAAATCTGAGATTACTGAAGGTCAGTTACAAATCGAAATGAAAACTTTTGAAACATTAATAAAATATAAGAATGTGGGTTTCTCTTATAATGGATCGAAAAAAGTATTGAGGGAAATAAATCTTACCATCAATAAAGGTGAAAAAATTGCCTTAGTTGGCAGTAGTGGTTCTGGAAAAACAACAATGGTGAATCTGCTGGAACGAATGTATGATACTACTTCCGGCGAGATTCTAATTGATAACATCAATATCAAGGATATTAAATTACAAGACCTGCGAACTCTTATGGGAACTGTAACTCAAGAATCAATCCTGTTTGCTGATACAATAGCAAATAATATTGGGTACGGAACACTTAATAAAATAACTCAAGAGGAGATAGCTAAAGCTGCTAAAATAGCTTATGCTAATGAATTTATAGATTCACTTTCTGAAAAATATAAAACTTTATTGCACACTCGGGCATCTAACCTTTCCGGTGGACAAAGACAACGTCTTTGCATTGCCAGAGCTATTGTAGCTGATCCCCCAATTTTGATATTTGATGAAGCAACCAGCGCACTTGATACTGAAGCTGAAATGAAGGTGCAAAAAGCCATCGAACAAGCTACAAAGAATAGAACAGTAATTGTGATAGCTCATAGATTATCAACTATTCTTACTTCAGATAAAATCGTTGTAATGGATGATGGAAAAATAGTTGGAATGGGCAAACATAAGGAACTAATAGAAACCTGTGATAGATATAAAACACTCCATGATCTTCAATTTAATGATTCCAAATAAATAATGAAAATACTGTTTTATATATCAAAAAAGTACTCTATCCCTATCATTTCCCCAATAGTGAAATATTTAGAAAAAACTGAACACTCATTTGCTTTTTTTACTTCGCAAAAAGTAAGAATAGAACTTTCTTCAAATCTAATGCAAAACAAACTTTTGAAGAATATTGCTGAAGCAATTAAGTTCTCAGCCGATATTGTGATCGCTCCTGGAAATTTCGTTGATTTCAGAATTCCAGGGATTAAGGTTCAAATTTTTCATGGTCTAGGAGTCGAGAAATTATCCCATTATAAGATCCGTCATTTCTTTGATATTTACTGTACTTCAGGTACATTTGTAACAGAACATTTTCTTAATCTGCAAAGAAGATATAAATATTTTTTAGTAGTTGAAACAGGTTGGCCAAAGATAGATCATATTATTAACTATTCAACCAATAGCTTAAAAGAAAAATTCAATATTCCAAAAGAGAAAAAAGTAATACTTTTTGCTCCAACTCACAGTAAAAAAATGCAGTCAGCAGAAAGTTTGCTTCCTATAATTCCAAACATAATCAATGAAGATGAGATCTGGTTTCTAAAATTTCATGAATTAATGAATAAAGAAATTAGAGATAGTATTAAAAATTCTAATAATATCAGAATAATAGATGAATACGACATTACACCATATTTGCATCTTGCAGATGTGCTAATCACAGATACATCCTCCGTTGCATATGAATTCATGGTTCTCGATAAACCAGTTGTAACTTATAGAACACGAAGCAGAAAGAATAAAGGAATCGATATCTCACAACCTTCTGAATTGCGAGAGGCAATTGACATAAGTTTATCTGAACCGCAGGAATTTCATCAAAACAGAATTAATCATATAAAAGAGATCAACCCGAAAATTGATGGAAAGATAAGTGAAAATTTAATTGCAACATTAGAAAATATTATAAATGATAATGAACTTCAAAACAAAAGAAAGCCTTTAAATTTATTTAGAAAACTCCAAGTTTTGTACCATGAAAAATTCAAAAAGGGATACTTACGATAATGATAAAAGTCTTATTCGATTTGAAAAAAGAGTATTATTTCAATTCTTTGCAACCTGTTTATGAGGAATTGAAAAAAGATCCTGAATATGATATTCAATTTTATGTGGGTAAAGATGAGAAACGATTTTTAGGAATTTTTCTGCTTCCTCAAAAAAAGCAGATTGAAGAACGTTTAACTAAATTAGGATTGAAAATAATCGGTCAAACCAACGGTTTTGATCTTGTGATCTGCGGAGATGTACTGAAGCACCCTGAACATTATGGTGATGTTATTCGAGTTCATCTTGATCATGGAGTCGGTACAAAAACATTGCGCATCAGAAATATCCATAAGCAAAAAGGTTATCATTATCATGTCTTTCTGGAAGGTCAGTGCTGGTTCGATTATATAAAAAGTCTAGGATGGGAAAACACAGCAGATTTCTATTTAACAGGCATTCCAAAACTTGATCCCTTATTTTGGGAAGGATACTATAACAACAATGAACTCACCAGAAATCTGGGAATAAATCCGAACAAAAAAACAGTACTTTTTGCACCTTCCTACAAACCAAGTTGTATAAGTTACGTGCAATCAACAATTACAGATATTCTCCCTGAATATAATCTAATCATCAAACTTCATCCATACAGTTGGGGTGGAAAATATGTTCCACATTCTCAACATAAATTCTATGAAAAACTGGCAAAAAAATACAGCGATGTATTCCTGATTGGAAAAGAAGAATATGATATTTATCCATATTTGTTTTTAGCTGACACGCTTATCAGTGATACTTCGAGTGTGATCAATGAATTTTTGGCTTTAGGAAAACACGGAATAATTTACGTTTTACCGGAATCCAAATTAAAACATTCGGACGGAATGGAATCAGTTTCTATAAACCCTAAAGATTGGTTGGAAGGAGCTTTCCCAAAAATGTATAAACCTAAGGACCTTCTTCCGGCAGTAGAATCCGCTCTGAATCCGACCGAAGAAATGAAACAGAAATTATTGGAATATCGAGAATATTTTTTTATAGGACTTGACGGAAATTCTGCTAAAAGAGTAAAAGCTGAAATTGATGAAATTATGAAGGAAACAGGAAATTAAGCATGTTTAAATCGGTTATATTCATTTTTGCTCCTATTGTTTATTTAATAAATAAGATTATTCCATTAGTAAAAGGTAAGACTTTGTTTTTCAGCAAAGGTGGACAATTTTCCGGAAATCCAAAATGCTTTTTCAAGTACATGCTCGATAAGAAGCAAGGATTTCCATTATGGATAACAGGTTCAACACAAGTGTACAGTGATCTTTGCACAGAATTTTCCAAGAAAAATGTTTTTTTAAGAAAGGGATTTATAAGAAATGTCGGATATGTCTATCACTACCTGACCTCCTCAGCAGTAATAATAAGAGGAAGTAAAGATTTCTGGGATATTTTACAATACACAAAAACTAATAGGAGAAAAGTGATTAATTTAGGACATGCGATATTGGTACCAGGAACAAAAAAAACCGGGATTGAGATCAGACCTTCGAAAAAAGCAGCTAAACCTGAACTGAAGCGAAGAAAAGCAACAACATATTACTCAATGTGCTCAGATATTGAAAAGTATATTCGTTCCGCAGCTTATTATGTTAATATTCACAAATTTGTTGTGGTTGGCTCTCCCAGAACCGATATTATAATTCACAATTTGGATAAAAAACAAGAGATTATCAAACTTCTGAATAACTTACTAAGACCACAAGTGAATTTCAATAAAGTTATTCTTTATGCACCAACTCATCGAGATGCTGGTAGGTGGAAAGATAGTCTTCATCCCAGTGAGTTTTTCCCTTTTCCGGATTTTGAAATGAAAATTCTATCAAAATTTCTTGAGGATAATAATTCCATTATGCTATTAAGAACACATGATCAGGAAAATAAATTTAGTTCTGAAGATAAATCCCAGATCGATTCGATAATCGATTCCAAACGGATATTTTACTTTTCACATTCTGTTTTAATGGATGTGAATGAGATTCTACCAGCTGTAGATATTCTAATTTCAGATTACTCAAGTCTTACTGTTGATTTCCTTCTGTGTAATAAACCGATTATTTACATCCCTTATGATCTGGAAAAATATCACAGAGGTATTATTTTGGATTTCTATCGATGGACACCTGGAGTTAAGGTTTTAAAGTTTAAAGAGTTTATTAACACAGCACAGGAATATCTGGATCATCCTGAAAAAGATTCAGCAGAACGAGAGCGGCTAAAGGAAATGTTTCATCAATATCAGGATGGGAAAAGCTGTGATCGGATTCTGGAATTAATCAAAGATTAGTCTGAATAGATTTAGTAATAAGGATAAAAAATGAATAATAAAATTGTCTTTCTCTATCTACATGGAATTCACCAATTGTACCATAGTGCTATGATAGCAATGGAATTATCCAGAATCCAGGATGAATATAAAGTCCAACTCTTATCATGTCACCCAAAACACACCGAAATCCTAAATCTTATAAAGAGCTTTTATCCCAAGAGCAGTTGCGAAATAATCACTTTGCCACTTCCATTTAGATTCAAGTATTTAAATTTCAAAAAGAAAAGTTATCCTTCTCCACATAGCACAATGAAATTCACAAAGAAATATTTAAAAAATGCAGATGCCATTTGTGCAACTTCTCACATAACTCCTAAAACATGCAGAAAAATTAAAGTTACTAAACCAAAGTTTATTTATCAGTATCATGGGTGTGGTGACAGACAATATGGATTCGATCAAAAATTTAAGGATTTCGATTTTATGCTTCTTCCGGGAAAGTATCATTTAAAACGCCTTTTAGAAGAAAAAATTATTGAAAAGAAAAAGACTAACATTGTAGGTTGGCCTAAATTAGACTATCCTGTTGAAACCAAAAAAGTAAAAAAAATATTATTTAACAATGACAAACCCATTGTGCTATATACTCCTCATTGGAAACCAACCTTGGGTTCTTATCAAATCTGGGCGAAAGATGTTTTGGAATATTTTTCAAATTCCCAAGAATATAATTTAATTTTTGCACCTCATATCCAGATAAAGCACTGGCAGTTTAAATATAAATACAATATTAATTATGATCATTATAAGGCAGAAAATATTTATATTGATTTTGGGAGCACATCTAGCGTTAATGGTTCTTATTTAAAGATTGCTGATATTTATATGGGTGATGTAAGTAGCCTTGTTTATGAATGGATAGCATTTAAACCACGTCCCTGTGTTTTTCTTAACGCACACCATATTCAATGGAAAGGAAATGTTAATTATCGTTTTTGGGATTATGGCCCAGTGGTTGAAGAAATTAATGAATTAGATAAGAAGATAAAATTAGCATTAAAATCAAAAACATTTATAGAAATTCAATCCGAAAGAATTAAAGAATATATGGACATTAAAACCGAACCTTCTTCGCTACGAGCAGCTGAAGCTATTTATAGATATTTTAAAAAGGAGATATAAAAATGAGAATTGTTTATTCGTATTATATATTAGACCTTGTTCATAAAGGTCTCTTAAATATGATGAAAAGTGCCAAAACCATGGCTGGTAATGAAGGTAAATTAATTATTGGAATTTTAACTGATGAAGCTGTGATGGAGAAAAAACCGAGACCAATTCTATCGTTTGGCGATAGATTTGAGTTAGCTTCTGCGTTAGTATATCCGGATATTGTTGTACCGCAATACACATATTCTCCACTTCAAAATTTAATGGAAATGAAACCCGATGTCCTAATGGAAAGCACAAGTCATGATGAAAATGAGATTAAGAAAGCGACAATATTTATGGAAAGTATCAAGGGTAAGGTGATTGTTTTGCCATATTTTCCACCGCAAATCCCTCTTGATTTTGAAAATAAAGAAAATAAAAATTATATAGAACCGATAGCTGAATTTGCACATCTTAAAGATATTAAATGGAAAGAAATAACCATGAATATCTACTACTATGAAAAAATCAAAATTGAGTTTACTGCCAGAAATATAAAGACAGGCAAACAACCTGCTAAAGCATTTGGTTTTGAGTGTAGGGGAAAACCCGGAAAATTATGGCAACTGTTAATAGATTTCTATGATTGTAAATTAGAGATTTCTAAATATTCAACACATATAAGAACTAATCCCAGCAAATTGAAAGATAGAGTAAGCAGATTGAGAGTGCATTTAAGAAAATTAATAAATATCGAAGATGGCACGCCCATAAGCAGTTACAATAAAAACAAAGCATACTGTTTAAGATTTAATATAAATGTTGAATATTAAATAGTGTCTGTCCATAAACTATGAACACTGAACTTAAGTTTTCAAAGCTATAAAATATTCCAACTCAAGTTTCCATTTTATCCGAAAATCTGACTTACGGATAGAGATTAAATGTAAATGAAATTTCACCTTTAATTTTCATTAATATATCAAAAAAATCACATTTAATTTAGCTTAGCTATCTTTACTAATAGCACAAGTTACATTCCTTCATAGATATTTCAAAATCAATAATTATGAAATTTCGTCATATATAGTTGAGAGTTTTAAAAATTAAAATAGAAGGAGTTTTTATGAAAATAGTTTATTCTTATTATGTTTTGGATATTGTTCATAAAGGTCATCTGAAGATGATGGAGAATGCCAAGGCTATTGCTGGAAAAGATGGAAAACTGGTTGTTGGTATATTAACTGACGAAGCTGTGATGGAGAAAAAACCAAAGCCGATTCTTTCTTTTGATGAAAGATTTGATCTGGCAAATGCAATTAAGTATGTCGATCTTGTTGTTGCACAAGAAACATATTCACCCCTGCCCAATGTGAAAAAGATGAAACCTGACGTTTTAATGGAAAGTACAAGTCATACAGATGAGGCGATCGACGAAGCCCGGGAAGTAATGGAAAGTATTGGAGGAAGGGTTGTCGTTGTTCCTTATTATCCATCGCGATCATCTACAAATATAAAAAATGATATAAAAAATGGAGGGAGAGAGAAGTGACGAATAATTCTGACACAGCTTTACGTATTAAGAAATGGCAGAAAAAAATGTTCTGGATGATGTGGATCACTTATGCATCTTTTTATCTATTACGTGTAAATATCTCTATCGCAATGCCCAGCATTATGACCGAATTTGGTTTAACCAAAACCAATATGGGAGTTGTGTTAACCAGTCTTTTCTTTGCTTATGCTGTGGGGCAGTTCATCAATGGACAGCTTGGTGATAAGCTAAATTCACGAAGAATAATTACTATAGGATTAATAACTTCTGCTATTCTCAATATAATCTTTGGTTTGACTGCAGGTGCGATAGTCTTGATGTCTGTTCTTTGGGGATTAAATGGATATTTCCAATCAATGGGCTGGGGACCTACAGTAAAAGCACAAGCAAATTGGTTCCCCAAAAAGATTAGAGGAAAGATTTCCGGTCGCCTCGGCACAAGTTACATTATTGGTGGAGCACTTTCCTGGTTTCTGGCTGGGACAATTGTCAAATATTTCAATTGGCGTTTCACTTTTTTCATTCCTGCTGCGATCTGCATAGTTCTGGCAATTCACTGGTACATCAGAGCTCGTAACGCACCGGAAGAAGTTGGTCTGCCAAGTTTGGAAGAACAGGAACAGGGTATTGAAAGGTCAGAAATAAAAAGAGATGAGCATATTGGTTTTAAGGAAACCTTGAAGATTACTCTTTTGAATCCTTATGTATGGTTTGCAGGTTTGGCTCTATTTGGCTTGAACATTGTTCGTTATGGCTTTATGAGCTGGGCTCCAACTTATATGTTCGAAGAACAGGGAGCAACTATTTCTATAGCAGCCTATAAAGCGATAGCTTTTCCTGTAGCTGGAGGTTTAGGGGCAATCTTTGCCGGATGGGCTTCCGATAAACTTTTCAAAAATCGTAGAGCGCCAGTGGCATTTTTCATGCTCTTAATACTAGCTTTATTTTGTTATCTCTATCGAATAGTCCCGGGTGAAAATTGGGTAATTAGTTTAGTAATTTTGTTATTCATCGGCTTCTTTACTTTTGGACCTCACGTGCTGATTGTAGCTGCTTTACCAGTTGATCTGGGTTCAAGAAAAGCTGCTTCTTCTGTAACTGGTTTCATTGATGCAATGGGATATGTGGGTGCTAGTTTAACAGGTGTCGGAACAGGTTATCTGATTGATAATTACAGTTGGAACGCTGCTTTCTGGTTCTGGATTTCAGGTGCAATCCTTGCTGCATTAATGATCACATTTGTGTGGAGACATGAGCTAAAACAAACTTAGTAAATATATTTATCAAAAAATAAATCCTTATAAATTCTTATTCTTTATAAGGATTTTTTTATTTGCTTTCACCTGGATGATCCACAAAACAAGCATATAAATATTAGCAAGTCCAATAGTAAAAACAAAGAAGATGATAGGTCTGAATAAAAAGGCAGAAATAATTATTATAAATGCGCTGGCAGTTGGACCTATCCAGAACCATAATCTTATTAATAACTTATTTGTTTT
>JAVCCF010000029.1 GCA_030765625.1 Candidatus Tenebribacter burtonii | reverse complement strand
TATGACTCTGTTGATTTATTACCTTTTTAGAATTGAAATGTCAACATGTAGTATTGTTGGTGCTGAATCATGTCAATATGTTGTGGTAAAAATATAAAAAATCGAATAAATCAACAGAGTCATCTATGCATCAGATGTAGAATTTCCCGGCAAATATGGCGAGATAATAGAAACCGGATATGTTCGCACACAGAAAATCGTGCGAGTTGCCCTGTACCCGGTACAATTCAATCCGGCAAAAAAAACATTAAAAGTTTTCAGCGATTTTCAAATTAGTGTTTCCTTCTCTAACCCAACTTCACCAGTCAACAAAGAACTGGGAATATTTAGAAATATGATGCATCATGTTGCTATTAATTATGAATTGAGCGGTATAAGCGCTTCATCAAAAGGATTTTTTATACCAAGTGGTAATCAATTGAATAAAAAAAACATGGTCACAAGTGGCAGCGTGAATCGTGTCACAAATCTTGACCTTTTAGTTGATCCAAATCCAATGTCGGTTGATTATTTAGTTATTACTCATCAAAGTCTTTTTAATAGTACAAATCTGACAAGCCTTGCTAATCATAGATCTAGTAATAATAAATTTGATGTAGTGATTGTCAAAGTTGATGATATTTACAATAATCCTAAATATCCGTCTTCCACTACAACTAGATATATAAGCATCCGCGACTTCATTGGCGATGTTTATGCCAACGGCACAGCCAACCACACATACGATGGACATTTGGGATATATTGTACTTGTGGGAGATGCGCTTCAGGATGACAATTCAACTAAGATGGTGCCGGCAGCTTATCCTGATTTTTATGGTACTCTTGAAAAAGCAGGTGATTATTACTATGCTTGTACAGGAGGAGACTCTGATAATCTTATGGACCTGATGTACGGAAGAATCTCTGTTGGTAATGATACTGAGCTTTCCAATGTAGTCAATAAAACCATCGCTTATGAAAATTCTTCATCTGGAAGCTGGCGGAACAATATCAGCTTTATGTCCTTTTCACCCTGGTTTTTCGATGATGATGCTGATTGCGACCAAGAATTTAAAACAATGGCACAAACAATTCCACGATCATATTATATCAGCTATGCTTGGAGGGGCTTTGCGGCTGATACTGCGCAGGCGCATGGCAGACAGTATTTTTCTCACCATTTTTTCGATCAAGAATCTGATGTTTTGATACCTGACGAAGCAGATGAAATGTGGCAGGCGCTTCATACAGGATGGAAATGGTATGACACTAATTATCCGCCGAACGAAAGGTGGAGATATGGTGGGGCATATGGAAATCCAGATAGTTTATGCAGCTCAGATTTAATTGATACATGGCTTTATGACAAGATTAATGCCGGACAACATACATTTATTTATGAAGGACATGGCAGAAGGGGTTCGCTCGGTGCTAGTGAGGGTATACCAAGAACAATTTTCAGGGTTGATGAAATTCAGTCAGAATTAACTAATAGTAATATGTATCCATTCATCATTAGTAATTGTTGTGAAACCGGTTGGTTTGATACAAATAGCGCAGATTTAGGAAGTGTGGATTGCATTGGGGAAGCTGTTGTTAATCTTCAAAATGCAGGAGCCATTGGCTTCTTAGGTTCTACCAGGGATAGTAATATCGGGGCATTTGGCATTGTTGACCAGCGAATAATAGAGGCGATGCATGAGGATTTATCCCATGTTATGGGAGAAGCTGTAATGGAGTCGAAACTAAATATTTATTCCCAAATGTATAGACGACAATATAACCTTTACGGCGACCCTGCTGTTAATCTTTGCCCTTATGGTTTTACAGTCTCGGAAGATGTAACATTGTGAGGAGAAGTGGATATTACAACGTCAATTACAGTTGCCTCGGGTGTTACCATGACAATTCAACCAGGCGCCACTCTCATATTTCATCCTGAAGCCAGCTTAACAATCAATGGAACTCTAATTGCCCAAGCAACATCTGCCAATCATATTACATTTACGTCATCGCAGGTATCTCCCCAAAAAGGCGACTGGGACTGGATTGATTTCGATAATTCCAGCGGAGCCAACGTTCTTGAATATTGCGATATTGAATATGCTAGAATTGGTTTAAGGTGTATGAATAATTCTCAACTATCATTGAAAAATGTTACAGTTACAAACTGCCAGAACTACGGACTGTTTTTATTAAGCAACCCTACTTCTTACATCTCAGTGGAAAATTGTTACTTTACTAATAACAATGACTATGGTATTTGGCTTTATAATACGGATCCTGATATCGTAAATGTAACATGTACAAACAACAATTATGGCTTGTTTTGTTATAACGGCTCAAATCCAATAGTTGGACATAGCAGTTTTTCTAATAATAATCAAGACGGCATATATGATTCTGTTGATTTATTATAAAAACACTCTTAATTTAATAAAAATCAATTAAATAAAGCTAATAAAAAGCTTGACATTTCCGGAATAATTTCTTATCTTAAGCTGTTGATAAAATTAGTAATAT
>JAVCCF010000132.1 GCA_030765625.1 Candidatus Tenebribacter burtonii | reverse complement strand
ATGTAATCGTGGATACTTTCACTGTATCACAACCTGATGATTATTTTGCATATCCTCTCGATAATTTTACATTTGATATTCTTAATGCCAAAATAGAGCAGGTAAATCAAGACTTGTATGTAAGCTCAACAGGTTCAAACGATAATAGTGGTTTATCTGCTGATGACCCATTACTCAAAATTTCTTATGCTCTTGCCAAGATTATTCCTGATAGTACTGATCCGCATATTATTTATTTAGCAAATGGAACTTACTCTCCATCTCAAACAGGAGAGATATTTCAATTAAATTGCAGAAGTTATGTTTCTATACTTGGAGATATAGAAAATTCTACCATTCTGGATGCTGAGGGATTGACTCGCATTTTGTATTATGAAAATGTAAGTTATTCAAATATTGAGAAAGTTACGATTTGTAATGGATTTTCACCAAGTGGTGGAGGAATTTATCTTAACAATTCTAATCTGGGATTAGATAATATTACTATTAGTGGAAATAATGCTGACCATGAAGGTGGTGGAATATCTTGTATAGGATCAAATCCTGTTTTTTCAAACATTATTGTAAAAGATAATATCGTAGATCAACAAGGAGGTGGAATTTATTTTTTAGATTCCAGTCCTATTCTAACAAATGTACTTATTAAAGAGAATTCTGCTAATTACGGTGGTGGAGTTTATTGTGATAATTCTAATCCCAATCTATCCAACGTGACTATTTGTGAAAATACTGCAGATCTTTATGGTGGAATATATTTTTCTGATTCCAATCCAATTTTTAATCCGGTAAATCGCTGTAATATTTTTTTAAATAACGCTTCTATAGGATATCTTGGAAATGATTTATATGCAAAGGATTGCCTTATAATCGATGTTATTGTTGATACTTTTACTGTGTTGCAACCTTATGATTATTATGCTTTTCCGATTGATAACTTTACTTTTGATATTCTTCATTGTAAAATAGAACAGGTTAATCAAGATTTATATGTAAATCCAAACGGTTCAAATAATAATAGCGGACTAACTCCTGATGACCCATTGCTTACAATTTCTTATGCTCTTACAAAAATAATTCCTGATGGTACAAATCCTAAAACCATATATCTATCAAATGGAACTTTTTCTCCGTCTCAGACAGGAGAATCTTTCCCATTATCTTGCAGAAGTTATATTTCTATTTTAGGAGAGAATGAGAACACAACTATTTTAGACGGAGAAGAAATGAGCGGAATTTTATATTGTTATGATGATGATGATTTTTCCATAAAAAATATGACAATTCAAAATGGCAATACGGATTTTGGTGGTGGAATTTATTTTCATAATTCCAGTCCCGGTTTAGAAAATGTTATAATAAGCATTAATACCGCTAACGTGGGCGGAGGTATTTACTGTTGGGATTCAAGTCCCTGTTTGGACTATGTTACAATAATAGATAATTCTGCTTTTTATCAAGGTGGCGGTATTGTTTGCAAATCATCCAATCTGAGTTTGGAAAATGTTACTATCAGTGGAAATAATGCTAATTATGGTGGCGGAATTTACTGCTTTGATAATTCCTCTCTTACTTTATGGAACTCCATTCTCTGGAATGATTCTCCGCAGGAAGTTTACTTTCATAGTGCTTATCCTCCAAACACGATCACAATTTCCTACACAGATATTCAGGATGGAGAAGTTGGTATCGTTACAAATAACAATGTTACAGTTAACTGGTTGGCAGATAACATAGACGCAGACCCATTATTTGCAGACCCGCAAAATGGTGATTTCCATCTAACCTGGACTAACTTTCCAATTCCCGATTCTACAAGGTCTCCTTCCATAGATGCTGGCGATCCAAGTCCTCCTCTTGATCCAGACAGCACAATTGCTGATATGGGAGCATTCTATTTTGATCAAAATCAAATGGATATTGAAAACCTTTCCATAAATCAAATTATAAAATCGCAGCTTCATCAGAATTATCCCAATCCATTTAATCCGGCAACAACGATTTCGTTTTTAACCGCAGAAGGCACCGAGAACGCAGAGCTTGTAATCTATAACATTAAAGGGCAAAAAGTGAAGCAACTTGTCAGTGAACAGCTTTCAGCAGGTCAGTATTCTGTTGTGTGGGATGGCAGAGATTCCAATGATAAGCGAGTAGGTTCAGGAATATATTTCTATAAATTGAATATAAATGGCAAAACTGAAGCAGTGAAGAAATGCTTGCTATTGAAATGAAGAAGATGCTGCTAACAAACATCTCTACAATATGTTGAGAGAAAAGCAAGGTGATTGTGGCAGCAGCAAAACATTAGCAGCAACATGACAAGGAGAAGAAAATGAAAAAAATCATACTTATATACTTAATTTCAATAAATTTTATCCTACTGTTCGCTCAAACTTCAATCCCAGCAGGAAATGTTTCTGGGAATTGGATGTACTGGCTTTATCTAAGATAATCGTATCAATCCTCGACGAGAAGGGTATAGAATTTGATATAGAAGAGCTTCTTAAGATCGATGGTATTGGAACAGCTAAAGCAGCTATATTGTCAGTAGCTTTCAAATTTGTACGTCGTCGTATCAAGCCAGAAGGTTTAAAGATAAAGTCACCTACCGATGTGTTACCATTGATTCAACATTTTGCTGACCGTAAACAGGAGCTTAATAAATGACTAAAATCATATCAATCTGTCACGTATCTGTCACATGGAGTGTATTGAAGATTGGATTAATTATTGGCAATTAAGAAGATATAGAATTTGCGGCGCATGACTGACAGTCATGAGGTCAGCGGTTCGAGCCCGCTATGCTCCACCATTTTTCTTTTTGAATGGAGTGGTAAATTAATACAATCATGACAAATATAATGATAATTGAACAATCTTAAGTTAATAATGATTCAATCAAAATGCAATTAGATAATTCATTTCTGCATCAAAATTAATTTAAAATTAATCACTAAACATAATTTTTACAAATTTAATGGAATAGAAAATGCATAAGATTAGAAGTAAAAAAAAGTGAATTGTGAGGATATGATGAAAGTCAAATTTAAGGCTATCTATTTGTTTTTTGGATTGATTATTTTATTTAATTGTGCAAAGATGAATGAACCGATCTCTGTAGGAGGTTCACTGAACATTGAACACCGTTTTGAAGTATCCGGTTATGCAAGAGATATTTCGGTTACAGATTCATATTTATATATCGCTGAAGATCAAGCAGGTTATACGATCTATGATCTTAATACAAATAAAATGATCTCGCATCATGAGAGTTTTATAATGGAAACCGATCCGATAATGTTTGAAAATGTCCGTGCAATCTCAGTTTTTGAAGATGAAAATCTTCTTTTCGTTTATGACCAATATGGAAGTCCTGCCAGCGTTTTTGGATTTGATATGACAGATAAAACAAATCCTACATATCTTTTTTACAACTCAGGGAATACAGGTAGTATTGTTCAACTTGAATCTGATGTTAGTCTTGGTGGTGGTGTAGATCTTTACTGGACTAGTGGTGTGTTTTTCAATTTCAGCAGTTCTGATAATTCCTGGGTTGGTTCAAATGCTTTTGCATTTCAGAATTCTGTTAAAGGATTTGATATTGATGCAAGCAATATCTATCTTGCTGCTGAACAACTTGGTTTCCATATAGTAAACAAAAGTAATGGAGATATTATAAGTACAACAGATACTGATGGTGAAGCATTGAATATAAAGATAGTTGACCATTATATGGTAGTAGCATTAAGGCAAGCCGGCTTTGCTGTTTACGATATTTCAAGTGCATCAAATCCAAATTTTGTGTGCCAAAAAGAAACTAATGAGTATATTTACACAATAGATATTGAAAATGAAAATATGGTTTTAGGAAGTCATAGTGGTGGAGTATATCTTTATGAGATTTCAGATATTACAAACCCCGTACTTGTCGGAAATTTAAATTCAGACAAAATAGGTTATACCTATAAAGCTGTTTTACATAATAATAAAATTTATGCTTCCACACGTCAGGGAGTTTATGAGATTGGAATTGATTAATAGTAGATTGGGGGAAATTTGAAAAAATATTATTTCGTTTTGTTTGTATTACTTTTTACAGCATTACTAAATTCAGAATGGGTAGAGATTGGAGACAATACCGGAGAGACAATATTTGGTCATAGCTCATCCGGGAAAGAATATACCGAAGTCAATTTTTCATTGAATGGTTATGAACTTGAGCCAGTCCGTGAAGGAGATATAAGCTATCAGAAGATTTCATATTGGGATGAGGGTAACTCATT
>JAVCCF010000041.1 GCA_030765625.1 Candidatus Tenebribacter burtonii | reverse complement strand
CTTCCGGTGAAAGTCGTAGCGAAGCATTTATCAGAGCCGGTTCTTCCGGTAATCCAACCGGTGCTATTGCAGCAATAGGAACTGCAACCAGCGGTACACACACGAACTTCAATAACTGTATTGATGCAGGTATATATTATGGGATATTTACTGATGGTATCTATAATCCGGGTGGAGCGGTTAATAGGGGTAAGATTGCTTTGTATGAGCAGTATCCTCAAAATCCGGGTGGTTATACAGAGAATTTCACACATATGAATACGCTTATAGGTGATCCTGGTGTTGCGCTCTGGACAGGAGTTCCACAAGATATTATTGCGAATTATGAAACAGAGATCTCTCCTGGAACAAATTATCTTGAAATTCAGGTAGAAAATAGTTCAGGATTTCCAATAGCTGATGCCTGGGTTACAGCTTTAATGGGTGATGATGAAATATTTGTATCTGATTATACAGATCAAGATGGTTTAGTGTATTTGCACGTTGATGCTACAGAAATAGGTAACATGAGTTTAACAATTACAAAACATAATTATATACCACATTTAGGTGAGGTGGAAATTGTAAATCAAAATTTAACGATTTCAATTGAGAATTATGATATTGATGATGATAATGCAGGAACCTCATCCGGTAATGATGATGGATATATTAATCCGGGTGAAGATATAGAGTTGAAAATAGGTTTGAAGAATCATGGTTCACTGGCTGCAAGCTCTATTTCTGCTATAATTTCTTCAGATAATGATTTTATAACAATTACAGATAATTCAGAAGATTTTGGTTCAATTCCTTCTGGAAATACTGTTATCTGTCCAGATGATTTTGATATTTCTATAGATGAAGATGTTATTGGTGGAACTGTGATCCAATTGGATGTTCTGATTGAAGATAGTAATGGAAACCAGTGGACAGATATTTTGTTCCTCATTGTAGCAGGCATAGATCTTTATGCAAGCGACTATTCAATTATTAATGGCGGTAATGGTATTCTTGATCCTGGTGAGGAAGTTGATATTGTAGTAAATCTTATCAATATTGGATTAATTCAAGCAAATGATATTGAAGGAATTTTGAGATGTAGTAATGCTGGAATTTCTATCTTGGACAGCATTGGAACTTTTGAATCTATCCTGCCTGGTGGTGAAGGTGATAATTTTGCGGATAGATTTGTAGTTGAAGCCAGTTATCAGCTTCTTCCCGGTTCTCAGATACCATTTACTCTGGAGCTGTTGAATACTGAAGGATTCCATAACACTACCTCATTTATTATTGAAGTGGGTGTAGTCACTCAAGAAGATCCGCTCGGCCCTGATGAATATGGTTATTACTGTTATGATAGCTTTGATGTCAGTTATGATTCGGCACCTATTTATAACTGGATAGAAATAGATCCAACTTATAGCGGTTCGGGTACATCATTAAATTTATATGATGGTGGCGATGATGGGGATGTAGTAATTGTAAACTTACCGTTCATTTTCAATTTTTATGGAATTCCATATAATATGATCAGTGTATGTTCAAATGGATGGGTTGCGCCTGGTGGAAGCACTCAAGCTTCTTTTATGAATAGCCCAATTCCCGGTCCTCAAGGTCCTTCTCCAATGATCTCTCCATTTTGGGATGATCTAAAAACTGGCAGCGGGAATGCGTTTTATTATTATGATACTGATCTCAATATGTTTATAGTCGAATGGTCTCACTTGCAAAATGACTATAATAACGCAGAAGAAACATTTCAAGTAATGATCTTGGATCCGATTTATTATTCAACTCCAACCGGTGATGCTGAGATCATTTTTCAATACAAAGTTATAAATAACTGTAATCCAGGTTCTTATCCATCTCAACATGGACAGTATTCTTCGGTTGGTCTTGAAGATCATACAGGCACGTTTGGGTTAGAATATACATTTAATAATTCTTATCCAACTGCCGCAATACTTCTACAAAATAATCTTGCATTAAAGTTTACAACAGCAGGATCGATAATACAAGACCCTCCAATTGCTAACTTCAATCATGACAGCTTTGATATTGTTCTTTTACAGGGAGGAACCGATACAAGACAATTAGAAATTTCTAATACAGGAGAAGCAAATCTTGTTTTTAATATTACAAAAGATTATGATCAACCTGAAGAAGGATCAGGTGGACCTGATGCATACGGTTATATTTGGGTCGATAGCAATGATGCTAATGGCCCTGAATATAATTGGCGGGACATTTCTGCAATAGGGACTGAAGTTACTTTTACGCATAATGATGTAGGAACAGCACTAATGCCTCTTGGATTTGATTTCATTTTTTATGGTGAATATTATTCTGAGTTTAGGATTAATCCTAATGGCTGGATTGGTTTCGGTGATGATAATGAAGAGTGGAATAATCTGTCACTTCCTCATCCTGACAGTCCTCGCCCTGCAGTGATACCCTTCTGGGATGATCTTGATCCTTTACAAGGCGGAAGTGTTTATTACTATAGCACATTTGACAGTCTGGTAGTATGGTTTAACAACGTAATACACTATCCTGGAACTTATACTGGAACATATGACTTCCAGATTATCATCTATGAAAACAGTACGATTCTCTATCAATATCGTACAATGGACGGAACAATAGATTCTGCTACAATTGGATTACAAAACCATGCTGGGAATACGGCTCTACAAATGACGTATAATGGGAACTTTGTTGAAGATGAATATGCTGTATTTATAGAGAGGATAATTGATTGGGTCGATATAGACCATACATTTGGTTACATAACTCAAGGAGAAACGTATACCATTACTATCGATATAAATTCTGAAGAATTGAATATGGGAAATTTTTTATGTAATTTGCAGATTACAACTAATGATCCGGAAGCTTTTCTTACAACTATCCCAATAAATTTACAAGTAGCTTCAGGTGTACCAATAATCAGTTTATCGGAAGATGCACTCGATTTTGGCTATGTTCTTGTCGGAGATGATGCATCAGATACACTTTATGTAAGTAATCTTGGTGAAGTTGATTTGGAGGTTACTAATATTACAAATGGAGTCATTGAATTTGATGTAATTCCTGTAAATTTTGTTTTAGCACAGGGAGAAGTAGGAGCAGTTGTGGTTACGTTTACACCTCAAGCAGAACTGCTTTATGAAGATATCTTGATTATTGAAAGTAATGATCCAATAAATTCACAATATGAAGTTTTACTTAGCGGATCTGGTTATGAGCTTACGGGACTGGATGATCAGTTTCCATTAGTTACAAAAGTAGATCAAAATTATCCAAATCCATTTAACCCTGAAACCAGAATTGCCTTTTCCATAGCGAATAAAGAACAGTTTGCAAAACTGGAAATATTCAATATAAAAGGACAGAAAGTAAAAACTCTTGTCAATGAAGAGCTAGAAGTAGGAAAATATAGTGTTATATGGAAGGGGAATGATATTTCGGGTAGAAAAGTTGCTTCGGGTGTATATTTCTATAAATTCGATACAGATGATTATCATAATATAAAGAAAATGTTGTTATTAAAATAAAAATAGAGGGAAAAAATGAAAAAATTATTAATAATACTCTTCGTAATTTCAATGTCATTATTAAATGCACAATTACAATTCCCAGAAGAGATTCCAATCAGGCAGGGCGTAAATATTGAATGGTACAGATCTGCAACTGCTGTTGATGGTGGAGTTGTCTTTGTGTGGTCTGATACCAGAACAGGTATAAGAGATGTCTGGGCACAGAAATATGATGCTAACGGGAATAAAGTTTGGGCAGAAGACGGATTATTGGTAAATGGTGAATTTAGCCGTCAGGAAGATCCGGTTATTATTGAATCAGGGAATGGAGATGTTATTATTGCCTGGATTGATTTCAGGAATGAAGATGCGGGTGATGTCTATGCTCAAAAAATATCAAGTGATGGTGTTTTGCAATGGGCATCAGATGGTGTTCCACTTTGTTTGTATGAAGAAATTCAAATATCACTCAATATAGTATCTGATGGTAATGGTGGTGCTTATGTGATTTGGCTTGATAGTAGAGCTACCGCTGGAGTTGATATTTATGGAACTCATATTGATACAAATGGAGATATTGTTTCTGGGTGGACAACAGACGGTAATCCCATTGCCAATGCAAATGGTAGTCAAAATCAGCATACATTTTGGGAAGATGGTTCTGGTGGTGCAATTATAGCATGGCACGACGAAAGAAGTCCTGGTGATGCAGATATTTATATGCAGCGTATTGCATCAAATGGAGATTTACTCTGGGATGCAAACGGAAATCTGTTAACTGGAGCTATTGGTTTACAGGAAAAACCAAAAATAACTCCAGACGGAACAGGAAATTTTATATTTTCATGGCGTGATATGGGAACAGATACTTTTGGTGATATTAAAGCTCAAAGAGTTGATTTGAATGGTAATCTATTATGGGCAAATGAAGTGGAAGTATATGTAGGAGATGCAATCCAGCGTAATGCACGAATCAGTAAAGCTTCTGATAATGGAGCTATAATTGTTTGGGAAGATGGTAGAAATGAAGTAAGTGAAAATTATAAAGATCTATACGCACAAAAACTTGATACAAACGGAAATTTACAATGGAATATTTCTGGTATTGGGATCGTTCAAGCATTAAATAACCAGTTGAACCCTCGCATAAGTGGTGATGATGATGGTGGCGCATGGATTATTTGGGAAGATGGTAGAGTTGATAACCACCCTCATGAAGACATTTATATTCAGCATGTGAATTCCAGTGGGACATTTGAATTACCTTCAAATGGTCTTGATATATGTTCGGCTGTTGGATGGCAATTTTCTCCACTTGTAAAACTCTCTGAAAATAAAGTTTTCTGTGTCTGGGGAGATAATAGAACAGGCTCAACTGGATTGTATGTTCAATTACTGGATAGCTCAGGAAACACAATTTTGCAAGATGATGGTGAAATGATTTATTATGGACTTTGCGGAGATTCCCATAATCAGCAGCTTCTAACAAATAATGATAAGAAAATTGTAATCTGGGAAGATACAAGAAATGCAGGTTATGGGTTTCAAATTTATTATCAGGTAGTTAATGATGATGGAACTTTTGAACTTGAAGAAAATGGACAATCAATAACAGAACTTACTGGTTTTGATCAAGCAAATATGGACGCTGATATTTATCCTGATTCCGATATACTGGCAATGGTTTGGGAAGAAAATAAACTGGGTTACAAACAAATTTATGGACAAGCAGTAGATTTAGAAGGCAATATGGTTTGGTCTCAAACTGAAGGCTTACAGCTGGGAGTATCAAATGCAGAGCAGATAAACCCAAAGATAACTACGGTGGATAATAATTCAATTCTTGAATATTATGTAGGATGGGAAGACTTCAATGTTGCAAGTGATTCCCGTATTATAGGTCAGAAAATTGTTGATGGTAATTTGGAATGGGGAACAGGTGGTAAAACCCTAGTTGATAGAGTTGGTAATGATAAACTGAGTGACATTTCCCATAATTATTATGTGTGGCGGAGTGTCGGGTATAACACGAACATATTCTGCATTAAAGTGGATGAAAATGGTGATCCTGCAACTGGTTGGGATGCTGAAGGTTTGGATATATGTGTGGAAGATGGCAATCAGAATAATGCTAAAATAATGGAAATTCCTGATGGATTACTGATAGTTTGGGATGATTATAGAAATGATAGTAAAGACATCTATGGTCAGATCGTAACTCCTGAAGGTACAGTACTTTGGGAAGAGGGCGGAATCCCGCTTATTGATTATGATAATGATCAGAATTTTTCTAATATGATATATGATGACGCAATTTACATTGTTTGGGAAGATTTCCGTACCGGTGTTTATTGGGATATTTATATGCAGAAATTTGATTTAGATGGAAACAAGATTTGGCAAGCTGATGGTGTTGAAGTTATTGTTGGGAACAGTACTCAGCAAGCACCTTATTTGGTTAGTGACGGTACAGATTTTATGGTGTTCTGGGAAGATTACACAAGTGGAGATGAATCTGAATTATTTGGACAAATACTTGATGAAAATGGTGAAATGACCTGGCCTGATAATGGATTTACAATTTGCAGCGAAATAAGAAATCAAAATGTACCAAAGGCTATAAATGATGGTGAATACTCATTTGTGATCTGGCAAGATACACGTTCAAGTGGGAAAACTGATATTTATAATGTGTATATTCAAAAGGTTAAATTTGAACCTGCATCTGGAGCTGATGATCCTCAAATTCATCATCTTGGGAATAAATTAATGCAGAATTACCCAAATCCATTTAATCCAACAACGACTATAGATTTCAGCTTGATAGCTGATTCCTTCGTTTCACTTACTATCTACAATGTTCGCGGGCAGAAAGTAAAAACACTGGTTTCTGATGAATTGCAAACGGGATATCATAGTATGATTTGGAATGGCACAAATGAATCAGGTAAAAGTGTTTCCAGTGGTATTTATTTCTCTAATTTTGATTCAAAAAGTGAAAATGGTGATTATACAAGTGTTAAAAAAATAATCCTTTTAAAATAATAACCTCTGGAATAGTATAGAATATTCTGAATGGTTAATATTCATTTATTGAGGTAAATTATGAAGCAATTAATAACGGTTTTATTAGTATTGTTTGTCACTGGTCTTTCTGCACAAGTAGTGCTGGATCCACGATATCATACGTATGAAGAAATAATTCAAGAAATTAGTGAACTGCAAACAAATCATCCTGATATTGTTTCTGTACAGGTTATCGGAAGCACCTTAGGTGCAGATCCCTATCAAGATCCAATTCCAATTTATGCAGTTAAGCTATCAAATAACGTTGGAATCGATGAGGATGAACCGGCAGTAATGTATGCAGGACAGTGTCATGCTGAGGAAATTCTAGGCGTTGAGATTACAATGTACATGATACAGGAAATTGTAGCTAATAGAATGCTTGATCCTTATAATGTATGGTTGGATAATCTGGAAATGTGGTTCGTTCCAACCTATAATCCTGAAGGTTTACAGGTTGTAATGGATGGTTGGGATCTGACTTATAGAAAGAATAAAAGAGATTACGAAGAAAATGGTGTATTTGATTATGAAGTTGGAGCAGGTGGAGATATCGATGGAGTTGATCTTAACAGAAATTATGGTTTCAACTGGATTCATGGAGATGTTTGGGGAGTAGGTGGTCCTGAAGAATGGAATGATTATTATCGTGGAACAGCTCCGTTTTCTGAAGGTGGAACGCAAGCGATAAGAAATCTTGCAGAACAACAACACTTCATTTATTCAATTAATTGGCATTCTTCCAGAACCGGCGATTTTTCTCAAAAAGTATATTACCCATCAAATTGGGCAAGTGTAAAACCAACTCCTGATCTTGTTTTAAGTCAGACAATTGGTGAAAGTGTTGCCAGCTTAATTATGAAGGAAGATAATTCAGGATCATATGAACCTTATGCATCTTCAGGAAGAAAAGGGAATGCTCATGACTGGTTTTATAAAGCACATGGAACGATTCAGCTTCTAATTGAATGTGGAACAGAAAACCTTCAACCCAATAATGACCCACCAGAATATTTAGTTGATGATACTTGTGAAAGATGTAGTATTGGAGCTTATTGGTTGCTTGATAGAGCGTTAGGGTATAATAATGCACCAGGAGCTATGCTAACAGGGCATATTACTGATGAAAATTCTGGTAATCCACTAGTTGCGGAAGTTATCATTGAAGAAGTTGATGCATCCTATTTTGATTCTCGAAATTCCGATGAACTTTATGGTCGTTATTGGCGCCCTTTGTTGCCGGGAACATATACGATGAGAGTTGTGAAAAAAGGATATGAAGAACAATTAGTCGAGAGTATAACTGTAAATAGTTCTATGTGGAAAACTGAAGATGTTCAGCTTACTCCAATCTCGGAAGTGATAGTGAGTGGTACTGTAAATTCATGTGGGAATCCCGTTAATGCAATGGTAATAGTAGATAATGGAGAATATATTTCAGCAGATACAATTAATGTTATAAATGGTAATTTTGGTTATACAAATTATGAAGGTGAGCATCAATTAACAGCTTATGCTGAGAATTGTGTACCTATTACGGCAATAATGGATTTTCCTGCTGGAACGTATAATGTTGTAATAAACTTACCTGAGGCTGTTGAAGTATTTGAAGAAGATTGGGAAGATAATCTTTCCGGTTGGACGATCTCTGGAGACTGGGCAATAACTGATAGCTCCATAATCGGAGATTATTCAGTAACTGATAGTCCTGATGAATTTTATGAGGATGGATCTACTGCAACTTTAACAACAGTAAATCCAATAAATATGAATGGTGTAAGCAATGATGTTTGTTTTACATTCTGGCATAAATATTATGTAGAACACGATTTTGATAATTGTGTCGTTGAGTATTCATTCAACGGTTCAAATTGGACGGAATTAGCTCAATTTTCCGGTGTTAGTGATGATTGGGTTCAGGAATTCATTTTCGTTCCGCAACTTGTTGACCATCATGTCTATCTTCGTTTTAAAATAACTGCAGATGAAGTATTGGATGATCCCGGTTGGTGGATTGATGACATAAAGATAATTGCCTCAACGGGTGCTTTTATAGATAACAATATACCTGTTTTCAGGTCTAAGCTTATTGGCAACTATCCAAATCCGTTTAATCCAGAAACATTAATTTCATTTTCTATAGTAGAGTCTTCTACATTTGTAAATCTTAAGATCTTTAATGTTAAAGGTCAGAAGGTAAAAACGCTTGTTAATGAGCAGTTATCATCAGGTTTTTATACACGTATTTGGGATGGTAAAAATGATGCAGGAAGATTTGTAACATCTGGTATATATTTCTATAAGATGCAGAACGCAGATTATACTAAAACGAGGAAGATGATCCTGCTGAAATAACAATATAGAGCATACAACAAAGAGTAGCTATGAGCACCCGTTTTGGGTGCTCTTTTATTTATTTATTATCATATTACAATTAGAACTAAAGCTGGAATAATTATTGCATTAATAATATAAGTTGAATTAAAATAAGGAAGGTTTAAATTAAATGAGGAAATTAACACTATTTTTACTATTATTACTTTTTACAGCATTACTAAATTCAGAATGGGTAGAGATTGGAGACAATACCGGAGAGACAATATTTAGTCATAGCTCATCCGGGAAAGAATATACCGAAGTCAATTTTTCATTGAATGGTTATGAACTTGAGCCAGTCCGTGAAGGAGATATAAGCTATCAGAAGATTTCATATTGGGATGAGGGTAACTCATT
>JAVCCF010000001.1 GCA_030765625.1 Candidatus Tenebribacter burtonii | reverse complement strand
TGAGATATTGTTTGTTATTATCTGGCATTTATTTACCCTATATTATCGATACATTTAAATCATTGTGAAGGTTTACAACCATTCGCAAGGTTTTATAGTTCGATCTCAGTTGGATCATTTTCTTTGGGAACAATTTTCCATTCCTGTTCTTCATGATCAAAATCAGCAATTTTATCTAATGGAAGCTTAATATATTTTCCGATGGCTGTAACAGCAACGGAACCATCTGGCAAAAGCAATTCACCGGAACCAAAGAAAAAACGTTTATTCTGTTCGGTTATTCTGCCCACAACTCTCAGTTCTACATCGTAAGGAACAGGACATTTAAATTTAATATTCAATTCTATGGTTACACCCCAAATGTTTTCATTTTCAATCATTATTGCACGACCCATCGTTTCATCCAGAATTGTACTGGCAATACCACCATGCAGCCTGCCCGGATAACTCTGATGATTTTCACTAGGTGTAAAAATGGCGACCAATTCATTATTTTCAAGTTCATAAAATTCTGCATGGATACCGAAATTATTCTTTAATCCACATACAAAGCAGGACTTACTATTTTGATGTTTCTTTCTAATTTTGTATTTCATAATTACTCCAGTTTCTTTACTTATTTTCTTATAGATTAATTGCATAGCATTAAATACTGTATTAACCAACCCTGTGCGAAGTTGCCTGTTAGCAACTACTATTTTCTACATACATAAAGTAAACCTAAAGCAAAAAGAGATGGAATGATTTTAGGTATTTTAAATTTATTAATAATATCTCCCATAAATTGTAAATGTTGCCATTTTTTTTCATTAAATCTTTCAGGGAAATAATAATGACGTTCTAAAATATTAAAACCGGAATTATTTATTAATATTTCTAACTTTTTTTTAGAGAACATTTTAATATGCTCAGAAAACAAACCATTTGTTCTATGTGCTACATCCATAACATCCACAAATTCACCCCTAGCAAAAAATATTCGATTAAAAATATTTAGTATATTCGGAACACAAACAATAAATATTCCATTTTCCTTTAATATCCGATAAATTTCATTTGTTGTCTTTTCTGGATCAATAAGGTGTTCCAGTACATCAAGACATGATATATTATCAAAATAATCTTTTTCATATGACAAAATAGGATTATTAGCATTAATACATTTTGTTATTATACCTTTTTCAGAGGCAAATTTTAAAGCATATTCTGAAATATCCGCTCCATAAGTTTGAAATTTTTTAATAAATGGTTCAGCAATATCACCATTCCCACAACCGATATCCAGATAATTTTCTCCATTTAAGTTTATACTATAGAGTACTCTTTTTTTCCAAATATCATATGGTGATCCTTGTAATACTCTATTTTCCATCCAATATTCTTCATAGTATTTTTTCATTTCTTTTTCCTCATTAGTTATTGCTAATGTTTATTTTCCTAATATTACTGATACAAACACAAACAATTTGATAACACATACGACAAATATTATGAAAATTGTTATGGTTTAAGCTATTGATTTTTTTTCTTCTTTGTTCCAATAATAATAGAAACAGGAAATAGAATTACATAGGCTATTATCAGTAGAACGGGTGAAATTGTTTTATCTCCATTCCCCAAAAAAATATATCCTCCTATCGTTGTGATAATAGCAATTACCAATAGGATTATGTTAGTTTTATTAAATACAAATTTCATATTATCTCCTTTTAAGAGTTGGCTTTTCGAAGAAAAACAACACCTTTCTTATTGCCTATCCACAAAAACGATCTCTGCTTTTATTTTGCCACAAAGTCACTAAGACACGAAGAAAACTAAATTTTATTAATACTCTTTGAACCTCTGTGTCTTTGTGTATCTTTGTATATTTTCATCTCTTTTCTTTCTCAATTCTCACTCAATTTCTCTTTAGAAAGTTGAACAGATTGTTTTTCATTGTCCAACTCAATTGCTAAATTAAAATAAAATTTAGCTTTTTTCTGTTTATTTAAACTTAGATATATTTCACCAAGATGATAAGCAATTTCGCTATGGTTTATCTCTTTTAATAATGGAATTTTCATCGCATCAATTGCTTCGTCAATTTTTTTCTGTTTAAAATATAGCCAAGCTAAGCTGTCCCAGATCATTTCACTATCCGGTTGCAATGAAACAGCCTTTTCCAGATATACTTCAGCTTCATCATATTTCTCAATAAGTTCATACTTAGCAATAAAATAACCCATAGCATTTAGTAGATCAGAATTCTCCGGATAAAGAGCAATTCCTTTTTCCAGAATGATCAATAAGCTGTCTTGGGTGTCATATTTCTCACCAAGAATTGAACAGGTTGAGAAAGTAGAAACATCGGGCATGGGATTAGTTTCAATTTCTTCTTTCAGAATAGAATAAGCAATCGAATCATGTTTGGTTCCCATAAGCAGACTAGCAATAAGCTCATTTGTAGAAATCTTCATTCCTTCGATATCTGTTAGGAGCGATCTTGCTTTTGGAATATCCATTTCATTTTGTAAATAGGCAAGTGCCACCATCCGGTTGAGTTCATTTTCATTAATAAAACTATTTGACAGTTGATCAAGATACACAAATGCAATATCTTTCTCTTCAAATTCCGTATGGAAAATTCCAAGTAAGTAATTTGCTTTATTCTTATCCTCTGAGATATTCAGATACTGTAATAAAAGTTGATATTTTTTTTCTTTCCGTTCAATGTTTTTAGAGATATCCGCTTCGAAAATGTAACTGTGAATTGTGTTGATATCATCGGCTTTTACCAGATTCTTAGCTGCTTCAATGTAATTATCTTCAGACAGATAAAGATCAGCAAAATAGGTATAGAAAGATGATGCAAATTCCTCTGTTATTTCTCCTGATTCCTCAATTGCGAATCCTGCCTGAATCCCTGTGGAAATATCGTTTTTTCTAATTGCTGAGAAGAAAAGGTACTTTAAAATATCATAAGTTCCAACTTCAAAACATAGAGATTTATTTTCTAATATTTTATCATACTGTTTAAGCATGAAATATCTGCCAATTAGATAATTCTTGATTTGATTAGAAAGAACTCTGTCGTTATCAATATGAAGTTGGATCATTTCTAAAACTTTATTTTGTAAACCTTGTTTTTCATAAGATGTAAGCAGCGGAGTCAAGCTGGTTTCATCTGCCCATTTTTGATAAACTTTAATAAGTATTTCAAGGCTTTTTGCTGAATCAATTTCACTGTATAGTCCAGCAATTGTCAGAACAAGTTTTTCCTCATCCCATGGGCACTTAATTGCCTTTTTTAGAAGCTTAATATTTCCTAGTGGTTTGGTATTTTGCTGGAATACAAAATATGATATAAGATTTCGCATGGTTGGTTGGATTTTAATAGCTTTTTTATAACACTTTTCCGCCATTTCATTTTGCTGTTCATTGCGGTAAGATTCAGCTAAAATTGAATAAATCTTTTCGGATTTTATATCTTTATCACAGAAAATTTTCCCAATTTCAATTATTTCCGAGTTTGTTGTTTTATCAAAATAAGCCCTTAACGCTAATGTTTCCATTAATGTTTCTTTAAGATAAACATCGTTGGGATCAGCTTCAATAGATCTCTTATATAATTTGACGGCACTTTCAAAATCATGCTGCTGCATTGCTGCCTGCCCAAAAAGAAAGTAATTCTCAGCAACAAAATTTGGTCGAGTTGAGATATTTCTGTTAGCTGCACATCCTGCAAAAATTATTGGAATGAGCAGAAGGTAAAAAACTTTTTTCATGAAAATTAGAAAGTCATGTTGTAAATAAGGGTAATCGATCTATCGCAACCTTGAGTATCCGGGTTATTCAAAAGCAAATCATAAAACGATACTTTAAGAACGAGCGATTCTGTAAAATGCAGATCTACCGAAGCATTAAAAAATCCTATACCCTTCATAAGATCAGTTTCATTATCATTCCAGCCAGTATCATATTCTGCTAATAATACGACTATATCACCAATGGTTTTATCAAAACCTAAGAATAAATTTGGTTCATCATCATTATCTTCAGTTTCTAAACTGTAATTGATTCCACCATGAACACCAAGATTTCCAAAAAGAAAGAAATTCTTGCTGGCAGTAAGATAGGCTCCCTTAGATTTTATATCGTACCGCTTATCATTATAGTTCCCATGACCTTGAGAATCATAGCCTATAGCAATAGCAGGAAGTTGATTACCTTCATCCAGTATTCTTACTTTTGCATTGAACTCAACCCTGTCATGCCATTGAGGATCTTCATTACCGACGATTTCCTCGGCGCCGTAATTTACACCGAACATAAAGCGTGGGAAAAGCCCAACTCTTGTTCCGATCAACAATCCATTATTTTTGTATATCTTGGCAGTAATCTCTGCTTCTCCTTGCTGTAAAATACCTGCTGTAGGTGTGTCTATCAATGTGTTGAGTTCAAATGTAAAAAGGCTCATAGAAATCATTAAAAGAATAAATAAGACACTTAGTTTTCTCATTTTAAATCTCCTTGTTCTGAATCTTTAAGTTTAAATGTTTTACTGATAATTTCCAATTCATAGAGTGCTTCAAGTTTTTCTCCATCTGGATAATAGACCGAATTATCTATAAGATAAGCCAGCCCATTCACTTCATCATAGATAGCAAAACTCTGAAAAGCACCTCCGACAGAATACTTCTTATTCTGCCATCTCCCAGTCAAACGCCAGCCCTGAAATCCGGCAAGTTTATATTTTTCCATTCTCACATCTTTATCAAAGTATTCATCTTCATCATAATATTTCCAGCTTATATTCTGGCGAGTTTCTCTAAGCCAATTCCGGTTAAATTCTTCTTTAGGAATTTTCTGGAAATACACTGAAATATATCTATCCGATTTATTTCTTAACCGAGCAATGAATAAAATAAAATTATTTGCTGTATCATTTTTGTAAAGTACATATTTTTTTGGAAGTTTCAATGTCCATTGGAATGCAGTGAATCTATCATCAGAATAAACAGAAGTTTTGTATAACTGTCCACTGATTCTATCAAATAGTTTTTCTTTGAATAGGTCAAAGATTTTATGTGATTGCAGAATATTAAATTTCAGTAGATTTGGTTCATTACTTCCTAGAATAAAAAGTACGAACTGATCATTTGCCCACACATTATCTTTCGCATACATTCCAATTAGATTATCATTAACTTCAGATTCAACCTTGGAACCCATAATTTCTTTTATATAAGCTGAGACCTTATCATTCGATTCCAGATTACAAAAGAAGATTAGATTATTGAATTTATAAAAATTATCCAAGTTATCAATGGGAGCTCTTTTAACAACGAATACTTTTTCATTTTCGGTTGTAAAACGAACTCTTTCTAATGTTTTTAGCAAATGTCCTTTAGCATATTTCCATACGTTATCATCAGCAAAAACATATACAGTTTGCTTGTGTCCCCAAGACATCGGTTTATGAGGATCTATCCCCTTGCTTTTGGTTTTATGGATATTTTCTTTTTGAGAACATCCCAATATTAGAAACAGAATTATTCCCAGAAAGACAATTTTAATGTTCATTATTTTCATTATTTGCCTTTGCGCGCATTTGGAAATAGATAAGTTATTCCAGAAAGAATTGTAATAACTGCTGTGAACCAGAAGTAAATATTAAATCCAAATTGGAATTTTGAGTGATATTCTGGGATAAATGGATAAAGCGCAGAATAATAAACTAAAGCCGAAATTATCCCAGTCAGCTGGAATGATGTTTTTATTTTTCCCCAAACATTTGCCGGGATATAAATTTTCTTTATTGTATAATAATGTCTTAATAATGTAATTACTACTTCTCTGAACAAGATAACATAAAATACATTGATACTCATCATTTTCATAGGTTCAGAAATTAAAGCAATAAGTGCTAACAAGGTTAGCAATTTATCTGCGAGTGGGTCCATGATCTTACCAAAATTAGTGACCGCTCCAAACCTACGAGCAAGTAAACCATCAAAAATATCGGTAATACTAGCCACAATAAAAACAAAAGTAGCCCATGGATAATTATATTTCATGTTAGAATAATATACAAGCCAGAAGAAAATCGGGACAAGAATGACCCTGAAAAGAGTTAATGAATTTGGTATATATTTTTTCATTTCAGGTTTTCTCCTAAAACTATTCCGGCAAATAATGAGCTGATAACTAACGATAATAATTCAATGCCAAAGATACGATAGTCAATTTTAATGTGGAGTAGTTGGAAATATGTCAATGAGTAATAGATAGCTACATTGAGAATAAGCGGAATGGAACATAGATATAGTGAATTAACAAGAAATTGCTTTCTTCGTTTTCCAAAACGACCGCCGGAAGACCGGTAAATTTTCCAAAAGACATTACTCTTTATCTCAAAATGAATCCGGAGAAAAATTGAAATAAATAATATTAAAATAATAAATAAACCAAATCCAACATAATAACTCTTTGCAAGAAGGGTGATCTTATTTTGATTAATTTGCCATCGCACGTTATCAAAATAATAAATAACCGCCGGTGCATAATCTAAAAGGACTCTTTCCAATTCTTGTTTTTGTTCAATTTGGAATTTATCTCCTGCAAAATTTATCTGCATGGCGGTAGGGAGTATGTAAGAACTCAAAATATTCTTACTGCCTCCTAAATTATAATTATTAATTAGTGTTTGAGCAACAATAGAATCCTGAATTATTATGATGTCTCTGATAAAATCATTCTTTTCTATCTTTAATTTCAGTTGTTCAAGTGTATTTTCCTGCATAGAAAGAAACATCATCGGAGAAGCAGAAATATTATCTTCAAAAACATTTTTTTGATACTTATGCCCTAAATGAAGCAGATTCCATCCAATAAGAACTATGAAAATAACAATGATTTGAAAAGAAATTCCCTTTTTCACAATTTTACCACTTTGCTGTCTTGAATTCTATAATGAGTATCAAAATTATCCAGCTTTCTTTTAGAAGTAGCTATAATGGAAGCTCCGCTATTTAAGGCAAAATTACAAATTTCTAAGGCTGTGATCATATTCTTTTCATCGAAGTAATTTTCAAGATCATCAATGAGAATAATCTGTGGAAGCTGAATAACTGCCCTGATCAATTCGATGATTTTTTTTGATGAGGATGAAAGAGTTTTAACTTTGGTTCCAATCTTATCACCAAGTTTAGATGTTATACACAATTCCAATATCATCTGCTTTTGCCTGGCAGTTACTTTTTGTAAGGGAATGGTAATATTCTTCCAAACAGATTCATTCATGAGAAGGTGAGAAGTATTATCTATAAGAATTGTTTTTTTCTTCTTTTTATAAAATAATGTTGGTTTATCTTTAATTAATATTTGTCCGTCAAAATTGTAATAATCTCCGTGTATCGATTTCAATAAAAGTGATCTTCCTGTATTATTATTCCCAAATATATTCACTCTCATACCACTTCCGATAACCATCTCGTCTATCAGCATGAATTTTTCGTTCTCTCTGGATAATGAAAATCCTTCTATCTTAAGCATGAACAAGCTCCACAATAATCTTCTTTTTATTCTTTTCTGAATCTAGAACAAATTTTTCCATCGCTTTCAGGTCAACCTTTTTTGCAAAATCATCAATATCATATTCTCTGTTTTGAGGATACAGTATAAAAGCACTGCCATCTTTCTTTAAATTTCTTTTTACACATTCCAGAATATCTAACATATTACAGAGTGTTTCATGCCGAGAAATTGCACGTTCTTGTATTGGACTTATCTTTCCCTTATCTTTTGGAAAGTATGGTGGATTGGAAATTATCAAATCATATTTATGGGAAGAAGTTAAAGATCGAAGATCTGCTTCAATAAAGATGGGGGATGTTTCAGATTTTTTTGCATTATCCTTGCTAAGTTTGACTAGTTGTTTCTGGATTTCAATTCCTGTTATCTTCCATATTGGATGATAATGAGATAACATAATAGAAATAATGCCGTTCCCGCTACCCAGCTCAAGTAAATGAATATTCTTTCGTAAAATCCTATCTGAAATAGTTTTTACAAGGAATGCTGAATCAGAGGTTATTGAATGCCCGTCAGTAGTTTGATAGATTGTTTTACTAAATGGAAGTTGTACAGGAACAAGCATTTGCCCTCTTACTTAATGTTTTGTGTGCCCAAATCCACCGCTTCCGCGATCTGTTTCATCAAGATTATCAGTAATGATAAAATCGATAGATTCATGACGAGAAACTACCATTTGTGCAATTCGTGTATGGATAGAAATACAAAAATCAGTTTTCCCAAAGTTAAATAAAATAACCTTGATTTCACCGCGATAATCAGCATCAATTGTTCCTGGTGAATTAAGGACTCCAATGTGATGTTTTATGGCAAGTCCGCTTCGAGGGCGTATTTGAGCTTCATATCCTACTGGTAACGATATCGCAATACCCGTTGGGATAAGAACACTTTCTCCTGGTCTTATAACCATATCTTTTTCATTACAAGAATAGAGATCATAACCTGCAGCATATTTGGTCATACGTTTGGGAAGTTTTGCATGTTCATATATTTTTTGGATATTTACTTTTAACATTGTTCCCACCTTAATAATGAAACAGGGCTTCAGCGAAGCCCTGTTAGTTATATTTTATTATTCAGATTAAAATTTTCTTGTATGAATAAAATCACAGAGCATTAAAAGTAATTCAGCTTTTTCACCGTAGGGTTCTAAAAGAACTTTGGCTTCCGTAATTAATTTTTCTGCCATTTGTTTAGATTTTTCTAAACCATAAACAGCTGGGAAAGTGGCCTTTTTTGCTTTTGAGTCTTTACCAATGGTTTTTCCAAGAGTTTCTGTAGACCCTTCAATATCTAGAATATCATCTACGATTTGAAAAGCTAGACCTATCTTCTGTCCAAAATTTTCCATACGTTTTTGATCTTCCTCAGGAACTTCTGCCAACATACAACCGAAACGGATTGGCAGATTTATTAATTTGCCGGTCTTATTAGTGTGAATATACTCAAGCGTCTCTTTTGATATCTTTTTACCTTCACTTTGGATATCTATCATTTGCCCGGCAATTAAACCTGTATGCCCAGCTTCAATAGAGAGTTCTTTAATAAAATCCAACCTGAGTTTTTCATCGACTTCTTCAGAACTTGCAATTGCCTGGAAAGCATAAATAAGAAGTGCATCTCCAGCTAGCAAAGCAATATCAGATCCAAAAAGGACATGGCATGCTTTTTTACCCCGTCTGTACTCGTCGTCATCAATTTCAGGTAGATCGTCATGTATCAAAGTATATGTATGCAACATTTCAATAGCGCCTGCTACAAGAAGTGTTTTATCAATATCATCTTTAAAGAGCATGTAAGTATTTATCAACAAATATGGTCGTAATCTTTTCCCGCCTGCAAATAAAGTATGCCGTATAGCTTTATGTATTTGTTTTGGATACTCATCTTTTCTTGGTAGGAAACGATCTATTGCGATATTAACAAGTTCGCGTTTTTCTTTCAGGTCTTTTTTTAAGACCATATTTTTTGTGCTCATATTTCCTCAGGGATGTCTTCTGCTTTATATATTTTATTTGTTATAACTTCAATTTTATTCTCAATTTTCTCAAGTTTTTTATTGCAAAAATCAGCTAATTCTGAGCCTTCTTCAAAAAGGTCAACAATCTTATCTAATTCGTCTACACCATCTTCCAATTTATGGACGATCTCTTCTAATCTTATTAAAGCCAGTTCGAATTTTATTTTACCTTTCATATATAATGGTTAAGTTCAATTCCAGTTTATTTTTTTGTAATAATAATATCTTCTTCAAGTTTATTTAAATATTGGTAAGGATTTCTATATTTATTATATCTCAATACCTCAAAGTGTAAATGACTTCCGGTTGAACGCCCAGAATTTCCCATCTCTGCAATGATCTGACCCCTTTTAACTTCCTCACCTCTCTTAACATAAATTTTATTAAGATGGGCATAGTTTGTCTGGTATCCAAATTTATGAGTTATTGCGATGAATTTTCCAAAGTATTTTTGATGTCCTGTAGAAGATATTTTACCATCTGCTACGGCATAGATTGGTGTATTCTTAATATTGCCAATATCTAACCCATTATGAAAATTTCTTTTACCTGTAATGGGATGAATCCGCCACCCGTAAGGATCAGAGATTCTTCCATAAGCAGGATAAATAGACGGAGTATTCAAATATAATTCCTCTTTTAATAGAACCAGATCTTTTAATTCTTCATGGGTATCATAATCAAATTCTATCTTACCCTTAAGTTGAATTATTTTATTTAGTGTAAGAGAGTAATCATCACTTAAGGCAATATTTGAAGATGTAAATATTGTATCTATTATAGGTAATCCACCAATACCCATTTCACGGATCTCTTTATTAATAGCTTTAAAATTCTTGTCGGTGCGAACTTTATCTTCCCAGTTCTCCATCAACTTTAATTTAGTCATAATTGAATCAATTTCTGAAGACAGTATAACAAGCTTGTCTTTAAGAACGACATTTTCCTTAAATATCTCATTCGCTTGTACTATCTGGGACTGATTATGGATAATAAAGAAAATTGATCCGGAAAAAAACACCAAAAATAGTGCCGACAACACACATAAGAATAAACCAACCTTTTTGGGCAGACTTATATTGATAGGTCTGGAAGACTCTGTTGTCGAAAATGTTATATGCCACCTTTTTGATACTGCCATATCCCTCCATATATCTTTTTTCAAACCAAAATAAAACGTTTAAAATGTCAAGTTAATTCAGCTTTATAATTACTTTTAAGCCATATATTATCAAGATTTTTCACAATAAATCCTTGACCTAATACAGTAGCTTTCTCAATGAATTCCTCAAAATTAATAATAGTTGGAGATATTATGATTAAGAATTTTGAACAATTTATGTCTAAAGTTAAAAAAATGAAAAATAAAACAGTTGTAATTGCAGCTGCACATACTGCATCAGCTATTGATGCTGCTATTATGGCAAAGAAAGAGAATATTGCCGAAAGCTTGTTTGTCGGTGATAAACAGTTTATTAATAAATATTTGAAAGAAAATGCTTCTGAATTTATTGATGTGTTTTCCATCCTTGATACTGGTGAAGATTTGGAATTAGCTGCAGCTGAATCTGTGAAAGCAATCCGAGAAGGTAAAGCAGATATTTTACTGAAAGGTAAATGTGCTACAGCAACTCTTATTAAAGCGGTATTAGACAAAGAAAAAGGATTGAGAACTGGTGACAATCTTAGTGATGTACTTGTTTATGAACATCCCGATAGGTTGGTTTTGTTGAGTGATGGTGGGATTAATTTATATCCAGGTGTAGAAGAAAAAATTTCTATTATCAATAATGCAGTAAAAGTTGCTCATGCATTGGATAATCCAAAACCTAAAGTTGCACTTTTAGCAGCAGTTGAAGTTGTAAATTCTAAAATGCCCGCTACGGTTGATGCAAATATTATCACGGAGAAGTACAAAAAAGATCAAATTAAGGATTGCATTGTTGAAGGACCACTTGCTTTTGATGGTGCTGTAAGCAAAATGGCAGCAAAAGCAAAAGGAATAACATCGGAAGTTGGTGGAGATGCAGATGTGCTTATCGTTCCCAATATCGAAGCGGGGAATATATTCGGTAAATCTCTTACCTATTATTGTAATTATAGGGTAGCACATGTTGTTATGGGAGCTAAAGTGCCAATCATTATTGCGTCTCGAGTTGATACAGCAGAAACTAAAATGCTTTCAATAGCTTTAGGTGTGTTAAGTACTCAATAATTATGAAAATTAAAATTACATGTTTAGGAAAAACTAAACAAAAGTTTATAGAAGAAGGGATAAGGGAATATCAAAAGAGAATAACCAAATATATAAAGTTAGATTGGCAAATTTTATCTGATGTAAAATTAACAGGAAACAAGACAATTGAAGTAGTAAAAAAACAAGAAGCATTGATATTAGAAAAGAATCTTCCAGCATCATCCATTATTGTTGTTCTGGATGAAAATGGTAAGGAATTTTCCTCTGAATATTTTGCTAAATATTTGGAAAATAAATTACTTTTTGGGAAAGATATTGTATTTATAATTGGTGGAGTTTACGGTCTTTCTGATAGAATCTTACAAAAAGCAGATATAGCATTAAGTTTTTCTAGATTTACCTTTATTCATCAAATGATCCGTCTTCTTTTAATTGAGCAACTATACCGTTCCTTCACGATTCTCAAAGGTAAAAAATATCATTATTGATTTGCACTTTTAAAAATAATAAGTTATATTTCAAAGGATAAAAATAATAATTTGCTTTTTATAGTAGATTAAATAAGTTTTAAAAAAATGGAGGAAATAGTGGAGAATAAAATGGAATATGATGTGGCAATAATTGGTGGTGGACCAGCCGGACTTTCTGCGGCTGTATATGCTGCCCGTGGTGGGATGAAAACGGTGATTTTTGAAAAAGCACTTGTCGGCGGACAAATCACTACAACCGCTGATGTAGAAAACTATCCGGGATTTGAAGATAATATGTCTGGATTTGATATAGCAGATAAAATGAGAAAACAGGCAGAAAAATTTGGAACTGAGATCAGACAGGAAAATATTAAAACGATCCAATCAGAAAACTTCGGTAAAATAGTTGAAACAGATTCTAATAAATACAAAGCAAAATCAGTAATTTTAGCTACTGGGGCAAATCCACGAAAATTAGGTGTTCAGGGTGAAGCAAAATATACTGGTCGTGGTGTTTCTTATTGTGCTACATGTGATGGTGCACTTTACCGGAACAAAACCGTTGCCATTGTTGGTGGGGGAGATTCAGCAGTAGAAGAAGCAATATTCCTAACTAAATTTGCCAAGAAAGTATATATAATTCATAGAAGAGATGAGCTTCGTGCTGTTAAATTAATTCAGAAGAGAGCATTTGAAAATGATAAGATCGAAATCATTTGGGATTCCATTGTAAAAGAGATAAAAGGTGGAGATTTTATCGAGAAAATTGAACTGTATAATAAAAAAACAAAGGAAATTAGTGAGCTGGAACTGGACGGTATATTCATTTATGTCGGGATAATACCCAATAATGAATTAGTAAAATCAATTGTTGAATTAGATGAACAGGGATTTATCTTAACTGATGAAACAATGTGCACAAAAATTCCCGGATTATACGCCACGGGAGATGTTGTACATAAGGTTTTGAGACAAGTCATCACAGCTGCATCAGATGGTGCCATAGCTGCATTTTCTGCAGAAAAATGGACAGAAGAAAATAAAGATAAATTTTAATATAATATAGTAATTACAAAAATAGGCATCCGTAAATGGATGCCTATTTTAATACAAATAATAAATTAAGCTGAAACAAAATCTACAATTTCCTCTCCCTTCACATATAAATATTTTGGGTTTTCAGGAGGACCATTTTTTTTAATTTTATCGCTATCAGCATCCTCTACGTATCGCCAAATTTCCCATGATTCACCTTCACCATCAATACAAAATGTAATTTTTTTTCCTATGAAATTATCAATAATGAATTGAATCGAAGAAAGTGGTTCTGCTTTTGTTACAGGAATGCAGAATTTCTTCCTGTCGTAAACGTATTTCCCCTTTGTCATTTACTCCTCCATCTATTTTTGAAATCTATAAACTGCATAACTTTCAAAATCATCAAGCCAGTAGATATCATCGTATTTAATTCATCGAATAAATCAATAATAATATCTTCTGCCATAACGCCTTTAAGCAAAAATGCTTCGTTCTTTTAGATACTTCAAAATAAAACCTATCGCCATGACATTGATCAAGAGATTAGAGCCACCATAACTTATGAATGGTAAGGGAATCCCTGTTGTTGGTACAATACCCAGATTCATTCCAATATTAATAAAAATCTGGAAGGTTATATAAGCCAATATCCCAACCGATACAAATCTATACTCTTTTTGTTTTATTTTTATTATACTCTTTGCTATTTTATATAGGAACAAAAAATAAATAAGCAAAATAAATAAGCAACCAAAAAAACCAAATTCTTCACCAATGACAGAAAATATAAAGTCAGTATGATGTTCAGGTAAGAAATTCATATTCTTCTGAGTACCCATTAAAAAGCCTTTCCCGAAGATTCCACCAGAACCTATCGCTATCTTTGATTGAATAATCTGATAACCTGCACCAAAGGGATCTCGCATCGGATTAATAAAAGTCAATATTCTATTTTGTTGGTAATCTTTTAGATTGTTCCAGAATATTGGTGTAATAAAAAATATAAAGGTATTTATCGCAACAACAAAACCAATTATCACTTTATCTAAATTACTGCGGTAGAGAAGATAAATTAATATTAAAGCATATATAATAAACATCCAATATGAAAAAGAAAAAATAATACTAATAATTGGGCTTACAATAAGTATAAGATAGAATTTTGGGAGATCGGACACAAGAAGGATGGAGAACAATATTACAAAAAATATTAATGCAGTTCCCAGATCAGGTTCAAGCAGAATGAGGATTACAGGAATTAATGTAATAATAAAAGACCGGAAAAGTATTTGCCCGTCACTAAGAAATGGTTTTGAAATAAATTTGGAAAGAACCAGTATAGTAAATAATTTTGCAAGCTCAGAAGGTTGAAAATTAATTGGACCAAGACTCATCCATCGATGAGATCCTTTAATCTCCGGCAAGAAAAGAACCAAAATTAACAAAAGTATTGTAAAAAAATATATTGGAAAGATAGAAATTTCAACTACTACATTGGGAATTTTTAATAGTATGAGTAGAATAAGCATAGAAATAATGATCCAAATAAATTGTTTAATGTAGTAGTTAGCAAATAAAAAATCGTCTCCAATTCTGCTTGATGACGCTGTATAAATCGAGATGATACCAATAAACATAAGAAGAATCAATAGACCGAAGATCATCCATTCAAATTTTTTCATTCCATAATCCCATAATAATAATTAATAAACTTTTTTGCAATTGGAGCACTAACACTACCGCCATGTCCGCCATTTTCTACGAACACATTAAACCCTATTTCAAACTTATCACATTTGGCATAACCGCTAAACCACGAGTGAGTTGCTTTTCCCATATGATTTTCCGCAGATCCTGTTTTACCGTACACCTTAATATTTCCAATACTAGCTGCGGTTCCCGTTCCATATTTTTCATTCACTGCAATATAAAGTGAATGCTGAATTAATTTAAGTGTTTCTTCAGATAACGGTAGATGCTTTTGCTCAACATAATTTTTAAATGTATGTTCTGATTCTATCCGCATGTCTAGAAAATGAGGTCTATTCCAGATACCATTATTTCCTATCGCTGAATAATATGCGCAGAGTTGCAATGGTGTCACCAGAATTTCTCCTTGCCCTATTGCCAGATTTACTTTATGACCTAATATTCCTACATATTTTCCATAATTATCAAGATACCATTTTCGGGAAGGGAAAAAACCTCTGCATTCACCGGGAAGATCGATACCTGTGCGAATCGATATATAATTTTGTTTAGTAAATCTATTGAGTTGTTCAAGTGAAAATCGTGTGGAAAGATCATAGAAAAAAACATCGCAGGAATATTTAATAGCATCTTCTATAGCAAGACGTCCGTGTCCTTTTTTTAACCAGCACTTGAAATATCTGTTTCCAAACCACATTCCTCCATCACATTTTGCAAGTTTGGTTTTGGAATCTATTTCTTTTATTTCCAAGCCAAGACTTGCCATTATAGGTTTGTAAACCGATCCTGGTGGGTATGTGCCATGTATTCCTCTATCCAGCATTGGTTTATTAAGATCAGTATTCAATTTGTTCCATTCTTTTGCGGAAATCCCTCCGGCAAAAAGATTAGGATCAAAATCGGGTTTGCTCACATAGGCAAGAATCCCACCTGTTTTTATATCCATAACTACAATTGATCCCTTTTTGTTTTTGGGAAAAATTGATGAAATATATTCTTGTAGATCGTTGTCGATAGTTAATATCAGATCATCTCCATTTTTTGGAGCTGTTTGAAGATTATGCTTGAAAAATTCCAGATTGTTCCCGTTTGCATCAACCTGAAGTACCCGTTGTCCATTCTTTCCTCGCAAGATATTTTCATAATATTTCTCTAATCCAGTTTTACCAATATTGGCATTTATGGAATATCCTGTTCCTCGATTTTTTTTATATTCTTCTTCCGTTATGCGTCCTGTATAACCAGTAAAATGATTTGCTGAATAATATTCTCTTACTTTTTCAATTTTATAAAGGAGTGATGGGTAATAGTTGAATTGTTCGGAAGTTTTAACCATTTTTTCAAAAGGTATGTTTTGAATGAGCAAAACATCATGATATGACCTATACCTGTTTTCATAAATTATTTTGTTGATTTCGTCGATCTCTTTATTAAAATAGCTACTTACGAATTTCGATACTTTTTCTTTATCTACTATTTTTCCTGGTGTTATATATAAATTATATGATGGTTTATTAAGAACAATCGGGCGATATTTTTGATCATAGATTTCTCCACGGATAGGATAAATTGTTTGTATTCGAACAATGTTTTTCTCAGCAATATTTTTATATTTTTCACTTTCTATGATTTGTAATTTGAATATAAAAAAAAGTAAAACAAAAAAAATGAATGCGATTACGTATCCAATGTAATCTGAAATTGTAAATTTATTATACATTTAACGTTATCTTAATTTTTTCTGAAAGAGTTAAAACATAAACTACCAATATTGATATCAGTGTGTTAAAGAATACCGAAAAGAGAAAAAGAAGGAGAAATCCTTCGATCAACTGTGCTGCAAGAATATGATAAATAATAAATATGGAATAGTAGAAAAAATTCAAAAACAAGATACTTAAACTAACAATAATAAATCTTTGTTTATTAACGTTCATATGAAATTTATTAACAATAAATGAAATAGTGAGAAATGAAATTGTATTCAGTCCAAGCAACGGAGGATACATAATATCAAATGCTATTCCTAAGATAAATGCAAGTGGGAAAAGAATATTTGCTTTTATCCGGACGCTTATAAATACAAAATATGCTATCAAAAAATTGGGAATGATTGAGTATAAAGCAAAATGGTGAGCCACGATCAATTGGAAATAGAGTACTAAAATTCCTAAAATTGCATATTTAAAAGGCCTCATGATACCTTTCTGATAATGCAGATTGGAGTAAGTTCATTACCTTGTCCCTGAGGGTTATCTTTCATCACTTTCTCCATGAAATCTTTATCGACGCCATCACTTCCACCTATCATCCAACATCCGCCAATATCATTTATATCCATCACGCAACATTCGAATCCAGTATTATCCTTGATGTTTTGAGCTTCTTTCTCTGGATATTCAGGACCCTTTATCACACAGTTTTCATATGGCGGAACTGGGGAAGTTGTTGCTGCATCAATAAGAGCCGCCTGCATTCCAGCAATACGATAAAAATCTCCTTTACCACGTCTCCCAATAAATCTTCCGATTCCACCAATTATTGCAGCAAAAAGGATTCTGGGAGCACCGCATTCATCAATTGCACATTGCATACTTTCCGGAGCTCGCAAACCAATTCCGTACTCAACATTGGAAACAAACCGCCACAGAAATTTTGCCAGCCACCCTATTTTTATTTCACTTACAGGTATTGCCCTACCTTGTGTTATGGCAAGCGGACTCTCACTTATGCTTATTATATCATTCCCCTCAATTTTCCCTTTTATGCATTCTTTTATGATAGATAGTATATCATCATCTGCAGTTAATATTTTAGTTTTTAGTGGAATTCGAAGATATTCAAATCCTTCAACATTAATTATTTTCGAGTTCTTTTTCATAGCCTTTATCCTTTTTATATAATAATACAATTGTCTGATCAAGCTCAGATGGATTTACAAAAGTTTTTATTTTTGCACTTATGAAAACATCCATTTGATTTTCAACAAGTTTAGTTACTTTTCCAACGGGAAATCCTTTTGGAAAAACAGAAGATATTTGTGACGTAACGATAATGTCACCTACCTTTATGTCAGACCCGGGTTTGATTAATGTCATGTAGGAATTACCGTAGATATCTGATTTCATTATTCCTTGCAGGTGAGTTCTTTTTGACATAATGCCCAATTCAAATTTTGAATGATCTAATGGCAGAACAATTGAATAGTTTTGAGATACAGAGATGATTTTCCCTACAATACCATTATTGGATATAACAGGATAATTTAACTCGATATTATTATTTTTACCTTTATTGACAATAAGACATCTTTCTTTAAATTCGCCCTTAAATCCAACTATATCTGCCAGAAGATGATTGTAATTACCGATTTCATAATCTATTTTAGCATTCTCAATTTCCACCAAAGTATTTTCTAATTCTGTAATTCTAATTGTATGTTCAAATAATTTTTCAGAAAGAATTAAATTTTTTGCTTTAAGGTCGAATAGAGAATTAATTTTTTGTATCGAATTTACGAGTGGAAAGTATATCGTTTTACTTAAAAATTGAGCTTTCTTTAATCTGTTATCATTATTGCCAGTAAAAAGAAGTATCGCTAAAACCAGATAGATCAGAAAATGATACTCTCTCTTCACGATATTAATCTTCTATTTTTTTAATGAGGACTTCCCTAAAATCTTCCATGTTATCAAGTACACGACCACATCCTTTTAGAACACAAGTAAGAGATTCTGAAATTACATGAACAGGTAAATCAACAGTCTCCTGGATTTTTTTATCAATTCTCTTAAGATTTGCTCCACCACCTGTCAGAATTAATCCACGTTCGGCAATATCAGCAGCAAGTTCTGGTGCTGTTTTTTCAAAAAGACGTTTTACTGCATCTATCATGGATTGAATAGTTTCAGAAAGAGCTTCTCGAATTTCTTCGGAAGATATTTCAACAGTAATCGGGTAACCTGTAATAATATCACGCCCTCTTACTTCCATTGTTAATTCTGTTTCGAGTGGATATGCGGAACCGATCTCTATTTTTATCTTTTCGGCAGTTTGAATTCCAACGAGGATATTATTCCTTTTTCTGAGATATGTAACTATTGCTTCATCCATTTTGTCGCCTCCAACCCTGATGGAAGAATGAACAACAATATGGGAAAGTGAAATGATAGCAATTTCAGTAGTTCCGCCGCCAATATCCATAATAAGGTTACCTTGGGGTTTTTGAATTGGAAGATCGGCGCCAATAGCTGCAGCAATTGGTTCGGAAACGAGATGTACTTCACGTGCTCCAGCATGAAGTGCGCAATCCCTAACAGCTCTTTTTTCTACTTCCGTTATACCTGAAGGAACACAAACTATCACACGTGGTTTGATAAGAAAACGCTTTTTTTGAGCACGGAGGATTAAATTTCTCAGCATGAGCTCTGTTACTTGAAAGTCGGCAATAACACCATCTTTAAGTGGTTTGATAATATTTACTTCTGCCGGATTTTTGCCCAGCATATTTTTTGCGTCTTCACCGATTGCTATAATTTTTTTATTATCGGTCGATATTGCAACGACTGATGGCTCATCAATAACAATTCCAATTCCTTTTTTATAAACAAGTGTATTTGCTGTCCCAAGATCTATTGCTATATCGTTAGAAAAAAGACCGGCTAAATTACTTAAAAACATCTACCCTCCAGAAAATCCAGTATCTATCAATTATTACAAACTCAATTTAAAATGATATTGTTCTGTCAAGTGTTAATAACAGTTAAAATAAATTATAATAATCTTCTAAATTTAGTTCGTTTATCATCGTTATTAAATTTTTCTGTAAACTCTTATTTATTGGAATTCCAATTTTTTTTATTTCCATTTCTTTAAAATATTCTTTTTCTCCGGCAACCCAGATACGTTCTTTATAAAGACGCTTTTTGGAATTTTGCAGTTGTGTCATTATTTCTCCGGTAATCCGTTTGAAATCGGAAATATCAGTAAATTTTTCGATGTCCATTGCAATAAAGATATGACCAAGTTTATAGGGTACCCGCTTGCCGTCTTCCCAACCATGAAGTTGATCCATAAAACTTCCAGCCTGCAAAGCGGCTGAAAGAATTTCAACCATTACAGCAAGACCATAACCTTTATGACCACCGGTTTCTTCTTCAGTTCCACCAAGTCCGATCATAGATGCATTTCCTTCGATCAGGTCGACCAGGAGTTGTTTTGTATCTGTGTAAGATTTTCCCTTACTATCTATTGCCCAGCCTTCCGGAGTTGTCTTTTCTGCACGATTATAAAGTTCAACCTTGCCACGTTGAGAAATTGAAGTTGCTGCATCATAAATGAAATCATATTCTTTATCAGAAGGTGCTCCGAAACAGATCGGATTTGTTCCAAGCATCGGACTGACTCCAAAAAGAGGAGCAATTGAAGGACGTGCATTTGTCATTGATATTCCAACCATATTTTGTTTACAGGCCATTTTTGCATAATAACCGCAGATCCCATAATGAGTTGAATTGCGAACGGTAACACATCCAATTCCAAATTCTTTTGCCTTATCTATTGCACTCTGCATCGCACGTTTAGAAATTACTTGCCCCATACCATGATTACCATCCCAAACTGCAATTGCACTAAAATCTTTGATCACATCAATTTTTGTGTTAGTAAATTGGATTCCTGCTTTTATGCGGTCATAATACATTTTTAAGCGACCTGCTCCGTGTGATTCAATACCACTCAAATCACTTTCGATCAGTACATCCGTACAAATCTTTGCATCATCTTTTGGAACACCAAGTTCTGTAAATACTTCCATCATCAAATTATAAATTTTCTCTACAGGAATTCGTTTTACTTCTGGCATTATTTGCTCCTTTCAATAATCTTCAAGACTTTTATTTCAACAATAGCATACGTTTCACTGATTCTTTATTACCAGCTTTGATTTTATAAAGATAAATACCAGAGCTTACAGGTTTATTGTTAGAATCTAAACCATACCATATTGTAGTATGTTTTCCTCTTTGCATTTGCTCATTGATTAGAGTTGCAATCTTTTGACCTTTTATGTTATAAATTTCAAGAGTCACAAACGAGGACGTTTGTGTTACAGAAAAACTGATAGTAGTTGCTGGATTAAACGGATTCGGAAAATTGGTTAAACTAAAATCATCACTCACATTAATAATCTCATTCTCTTCCACATCAACTGTTTCAAACATTGGAATTGCTATTTGAGTAAATTCACCATCAATCACCTCGACATGATACTCAATTACATCATCATAGAAAACTCGTTCTGCATAAATATCATAGATTCCTGCAGGTAGTTTGTATTCAAAATTACCGATGCTGTCCGAGAAGGTAAATTCACCGGGTTGGTTATTGATTTTTAACAGAACATAATCTACAGGTTCTCCGGTTGATGGATTGTAAGTATAACCCTCAATTCCACCAAATGCAGGTGCTCCGTACTCATAAGGGCCAATATCGATTATTGCAGTTCCGTTATTGTCTCCATCCCAGATTCTGTGGTTGTAATCCATATCGAATGGATAATAATAACCAAGTGTATCAAAACCTGCATCGATAGCAATACTATTTATTACTAAATGAAAATCTTCATTTTGGATATCTTCAAAAATAGATTGAGCCTGCAAAGAATCAACCCAGATATTACCACCTCCATCAATCAATGGTGGATCTAACTGGAAATCAATTATGCAGTTACGAAAAATGGGATTGCCTGTTACACTAAACTGTTCAAGTTCTTCATTGCCAATAAAAATACAAT
>JAVCCF010000138.1 GCA_030765625.1 Candidatus Tenebribacter burtonii | reverse complement strand
TAGATCAATTCAAGGTATATAGGTCAACAGACCCGTATGATTTCATAGGAGCAACTGTATTCACAACTGCTACAGTTGGTTATTCTGAACCTGCATCAGGTACAAAATATTTCTATCGTGTAACTGCAGGAAATATTTCTGATAACGTGGGAAAAACAGGTAAGAACAGCTATTCAGACTCTGCACCGTGGAGTAAATAAGAAAATCGTTAATCGTTACAAAAAGAGTCCCACTAAAATCTTGGCGGGACTCTTTTTGTATTCTGAAAACTTGTAAAACATTAACTTTTTAGCAAAAGTAAATTGTGATTTTATTCATAGACGATAACAGGTTAGAATCTTAATAATTGATTCCAAGCTATATAATTACTTCGTTTGCTTGCTCCATTCACAAGCCGAAGTATAAATGGCACGCCCGAAGGGATTCGAAACCCAAATTCAGTTGACAATTTGATTGCCTTTGATTTATTTGGATTGTGTTAGATGTAATGCTTGTATAGAGTGGATTAACAGGATGCGAATTAAGATTAGATTATACTGAATTTGATTGATTTACATAAAATCTCACAACGTTTCATAAAAAGGTGATCAAAATGAATGAAAAATTGATAAAAGAAATAAGAAATTATAATCATCACAGTGAATTTAAGATTAAATACCGGAAACAGAAGCATGACTATTCCCTATATTTAGAGATTCAAAGAATAGACATTCGAAAAACAATTAATCTAAAGTGATTAACGATTTCTGGAAAAAGTTCAAATCTTATTCAAGATAAACAAATTCTCCTGAAAGCAAACGAAGAACAGATAAAATATGATCCCCAGTATAAGTTACATGGTGACGAATCTTTAAAGAAAGTTAAGCTGCAAGATTCAAATGTCGTTGAATTCTATGAAATTCTTAAAAACAAAAAAACCGGAAATACATATAGGATTTGGTCTAATGCTTTGAGACACTTTAATAAATTTACTAATGGTCATATAAAATTCTCAGCAATTACTTTACCATTATGCGATAGCTATAGAGAATATCTACTTTCGGTTGTATCACCTAATACAACCAGTACATATTATTCAAATTTCAAAGCTATGCTAAATATCGCTTTAAAGAAAAACATTATATCAAAAAATCCTGCTATATTTATAAAGAATCCAAGTGTAAAAGCTAAAAGAGAGTTTTTAGTAGAGATAGAAATTAAAAAGATCTCTAATGATACAATAATTAATCAGAACATCAAAAATGCATTCCTATTCAGTTGTTTCACCGGCTTAAGAATCTCAGACATAAAATCATTAACCTGGAAAAACGTGAAAGAACAACGCCTTGAGGTGTTACAGAAGAAAACTTCTGACACATTAAGAATGAAGATATCAAGTTCTGCACAAAATATTTTATCAGCCCAGAGAAATGGAGACAAACTTTCTGATCATATATTTCGACTTCCAGGTGAAGATGCGATTAATAAACACATTAAAAGATGGATTCTCAGAAATGGAATTGATAAACATATCACCTTTCATTGTGCAAGGCATACGTTCGCCACACTTTGCCTAACCTATGATATTGACATATACACCGTTAGCAAACTATTGGGGCATAAAGACATTAAACACACTCAGATATATGCTAAGATCATTGATAAGAAAAGAGATGATGCAATAGACAAATTACCAAATCTTTAGGAGTAATTATGTTGAAAATACCTTCATTCAAACAAAAAGATAACGATGGGAATTGGATTAAATCAGATTTTAAATTTACATTTTATAAATTTACAGATTTCAATCCAATTGGTATTGAAAATTTATTAAATTCAAGTTTTGTAGAGTATTCAAAACTTTGTAGAAAACTTCCAGAAAGAATTGATGTACAAGATATACTTAAACAAAATCCTGGGAGCATAGAAGAGATCGATAATGCAATTAGTACATTCTTAAAAAAAATTGAATATGTCTCAATGTATAAATTAAACTGGAATATATCAGATACAGTGTTGGACAAACTTAAAGAAGTAGTTTTACATCAGTATTATTTTGTTATACATATTCGGGAAAACAATTTTTCATATTTCAACATATCGCCGTCACAATTTGGTATTTTCATTCATTATTTTTTTGCTGATATTTTAATCATATTTCTTAAAGAAATTATAAATCGAACTGAGATTGGAAATCTTCTTGCTAAGAATAATTATATCTCTTTCAACCATCTACCATTCTGGGCAGGATATTTTATTGAAAAGATAGCTCCAGACAGTAAGTATTTTAATAGTATTTGCAAAGGTACAATATGGGATGGAGTAGAAAAGGATAGATGGTTTGTTTTGAATTTACTCTTTGAAAGTAAAGATATTCGCAAACTAATAGATAACGAAATGTGTTTTGATAGATATTTAGGGTTGATCCAAAGGTTTTATTTAGTTAATAAAAACGTGAAACTGGATTGTGAATTAAGTAAAACTAAATCATTTCAAATTGAGCATCAAACATTAAAGGAATTAAATTTCAAACTTCAAGATAAAAACAATGAACTATTAGATTTAATAAAAAAACTAAAAAAGCCTGGAACAAAAAAACCATTTCCTGAATATATTAATTCTGATCAAAATAAATGGGATGATGTAATAATTATTTTTATTGAATCAACAAATCAGTTTAATTATAAAATAATAAATGGGACAAAACCATTTAAATTAAGTTTACTAAGAAATGCATTATTAAGTCTAATAATATCATCAAAAGAACAACAACAAGATTATGACTATAAACACAATAAAACAACATTTTCTCGTTTGAATAAAGAACTTAAAGAATTATTCAATAAAGAATGTAATCCGATCGAATGGAACTCAAATCAAAAAGTATATAAGATACATTTCAAATATCAAATTATTGAAAATGCAGAACATTTTAAAGAGAAGTACCTCACAAAGGAAATGGAAACAATGTTGCAATGCAACGAGGAAGAAATAGAGTAATTTAGTTTTTTTATCAAATTCTAATAAGATAGATTCAGGTTTATCAGCTATTAACAAGTTGATAGACCTTTTTTTTTAATCTCTGGTTACATTGCAACCACCTCAAGAAACGGAGGTGTAAAATGCAAAAACAAGAACAAAAAAAAATTACAAAGCCATTCTTAAATGTAGTGGAAACAAGTGAGTATTTGGGATTAAAAAGGTCAACTATTTACAGTTACACATCAAAAAAAGGAATACCCTTCTACAAGATCAGAAGAGTTATACTCTTCAAAGTTACAGAATTAGATGAATTCATTGAAAAGCATCGAATTAAATCATCTGCTGAAATCGAACAAGAAGCATTGAGACATTTTATATCAGAGAAGGTGTAATTATGAAGAATCTAATAACATTTAAATACAAACACTTACTCTACAAAGACGAGATTAACGATTCCTTTTTGCTTACTAAATTCATAGAAATCTATCGTAAGTCAGAAACAATATTAGGATGTTACTCTTGGTCGTTCAAAACTACCGTTAAGTTACGTTCAATGGATATTATTTTCAACGAATGGTCAACGTCTGATGGTTTATATCAATTCGAGGTAAACAAAGAAAATCTAGATACTTTAATTCAATGTGGAGCACCGAAAAGAAGAATACATAGAAAAGGAAAATTCTTAATATCCAGAGAGAAGAAATTAGGACATCGAATAATTCCGTTTAATCCTTCTTATAACAAGCTACTTTCAGTACCTGTTTTGAGTACAGTCAAATGATAGACACGATACGGATATACTCCGATGAACAGGACATTATAAACAGTTTTGACATTAATTGCTTAGAGATTAACCAAGAAACAGTAAAACAAGACAAACCAACAGTGATTTCGGGAATGATTGGCAACCTGAAAGTCTATTATTCTACATCAAGACTTACAATCATGGGAAGCTTAACAAAGTACTACTTTGGAAATAATATCCAAATGCTTACAAGACAGGAAATCAATAAAGCAATTAAGAAATTAGAACAAAGATTAGATTTCAGTTTAGATAACTTCCGAATCTCAAGATTAGACATTGCAGCAAACTTTGAAATGAATTATTCACTTTCTTCTTACTTAGACTGTTTAATTGAAGCAAAGCAGTATGATCCTGTTATTCGTAAAAACTCAAAGGATTTTATCAACAATCTGAAAACTATAAAATTCTATGATAAGGTTGAAGAAAGCAAGAAGGATAAGGATAGCAAAGAACTAATATTGATTAATGGATTGAGTAACAAATATATTCTCAGGTATGAATTACAGATTAAAAAGAGACTTAAAGATGTTTTGAAACAAATTCATTATGTGAAAGACTTAAAAGATGATAAGTTCATACAGAAACTTTTGAATTTGTGGAAGAAAGAATTTCATAAAATTAAGAAAGCAAAAAAAGTTCTTAACTTTGAAGAAGTAAAAACTAATTCAAAGAAAGAAATTATGGAATATTTTGCTTTATCATATATGGAATTATACGGAACTGATAAAAGCATTAAGCTATTCAAAAAACTTGAACAGTCATCTCAAATCGGAAGAAATATTTATTATTCTCTAAAAAGAAAAATAGATGATAAAAAAAACAAATTCACTTACACAGATAAATATGAAACTGAATTAAATAACAAAATTGATGAATTTTCTAAATGCTACATAAATAATCAAACATCTGAACTTAATTCGTTTATAACCCACTTAATAGACAAATGAATCGTTAATAACAAAGAGAGGAGGTAACCAAATGCCTACAAAAAAGAACATTAGAACACCTGAAATACTTTACGAACTTTTCAATAAGTACAAGACCTATTGCAAAGCAAATCCTAAAAAGAAGAATCAATTTAACTCTAAATTAGGAAAAGAAGTTAGTATTTCAAGAGAAGTACCCTTAACATGGAATGGATTTGAAATATGGTTGAGAAACAATAAGGTAATAGTCAGACTTGATGATTATAAGTCTAATAAAGAAGGTAGATACACTGAATATGCGGACATCATACATGATATTAATACTGAGATCTATGAAGATAAATTTACTGGAGCAGTTGTGGGAATATATCAACATAATATTATTGCAAGAGACCTCTGTCTAAAAGATCGCAAAGACTTAACCAGTAATGATAAGAAAATGGAAGCGACAAGAATAAAAATCGATTCATTGATTAAAGAAATTGTAGATGAATAAAAGAGATAGGGAGTGTAAAAGCTCCCCATTTTATTACACACTATCAAATACTAATCTACCCATCCCCCGAGAAAGCAGGAATTATTGATTCGTAACTATCTTTATAAATAAGTAATTAATCCGTAAAAATAACTGCAGAAATGTGTTGAAAAGAAATGTTCCTATTTTAATATTGATT
>JAVCCF010000126.1 GCA_030765625.1 Candidatus Tenebribacter burtonii | reverse complement strand
TATTATATTTTGAAGGTGAAACACAAAATCAATTTAAAATACTACGTGCAACCAAGAATCGTTTTGGTTCAACAAATGAAATTGGGATATTTGAAATGCGTTCTACAGGATTATCCGAAGTAAAAGACCCATCGCAGTTATTCTTAACTAGAGAGAATAATATTGGTTCATCAGTTGGGTGTTTATTAGAAGGATCAAGGGCATTTTTAGTGGAAGTGCAAGCTCTTGTTTCACCGGCAAGTTATGGAACTCCCCAAAGAGTATCACTGGGATTCAATCACCGGAAACTGGCATTGTTACTTGCTGTTATTGAAAAGAATTTATCAGTGAATTTACGTAACAATGATGTATTTCTTAATCTTACAGGTGGGATTAAAGTTACAGATCCCGGATTGGATATTTCGATTGTCGCTGCGATATTATCTAGTTTCAAAGAACTCACGCTTCCGCCAAATACTTTGTTACTGGGTGAAGTTGGTTTGAATGGAGAGATAAGACCAGTTTCTCAAACTGATAAACGGATTAAAGAAGCAAAAAAACTTGGATATGAAAGTATAATTATCTCTTCTAAAAGTAAAAATACGAGTAAAATAGCAAATATAAAAAAGATCAAACATATCAGGCAACTTTTCCCGATTTTGTTTAATAAATAAATCCACAATTAATCTCCCTTTGTAAGGGAGAATTAAAGAGGGTTCTTACAAAGTAGAGATTCTTCCTGAGAATAACGTGAAAGATACGTCAGAAAGAGAATAATTCCCATTTTGTGGGAATAACAAGTTAATTAAGCAGGTCGTATCATTTTGATGTGACCGAAATGTTGTGGTTCAATCCGACAACTGCCGGATGCGAATGGGTAATAAATTTGTTCTCGCCCTAAGCTTTGCTTCAGGGCAAGTCCAAAGCCTGGAGTCCTAAAACCATTAGATAGGCAAGAGAGTCTCAGCATTGTTCATTTCAACAGCAAACATTTTTTTATTGATTCGGTTTTACCATTTATGTTCAATTTATAATAATAAATTCCTGAACCTACACTTTTCCCTGATTCATCTTCACCATTCCAGATAATAGAATGCTGACCTGCTGATAGCTGATTACTGATAAGCTGTTTAACTTTTTGTCCTCTAATGTTGAAAATTGATAATTCTACATTACTCTCTTCAAGAATTGAGAATGAAATGTTTGTTGAGGGATTAAAAGGATTGGGATAATTCTGCGAAAGTAAAATATCTGAAGGTATATCATCATTTCCCGCTGAAGTAAGCTCTCCATATTTGAGCAAGGTTTTATCATTGCCAACAACATAACCATTGGTTGGGGAAGTGAAATGAACTCCTCTTAGGAATGAAGTTGTAAGTCCTGCTCCTTCAACAACCCAGGTATCTCCACCATTTGTTGTGTGGAGAATTATTCCATTAAAACCTACAGCCCATCCAACCTCAGTATCCAGAAAAAATACATCATAGAGTGCATTACTACTGGGATTAGTCTGTTGACTCCAAGATTCTCCACCATTTTCAGTGTGGCCAATTAATCCGCTATCCCCGACAACCCATCCTATTTCATTATTTATAAAATAGATAGAGTTGTAAGATCCTGCAGGAGCAGATTGGAAATCAAACTGAGTTCCATTGTAATACATTAAAGCTCCACCACCACAAACCCAAACATTATCAACAGAAGGAGAGCTAATTCCACTGAAAAATGTAGGCTGTCCACTATTCATATTTTCGACCTCTTCGGGCGTAATACTAAATACATCTCCTCCGTCTCCGCAGGCATAGCCCTGATTTGCATTTACAAAGTCCATATCTGTTAGAGTGGAAGACATAGTTCCGAGGAAGTCCCAGTTAATACCTCCATTTATGGTGTTATAAACAAATCCACTTCCACCTCCACAGAAACCATTATCGGCATCTATCATATAAATAGCTTCTGTAGAAGTACCAAGGCTTGTAGTCTGAGTTAAAAAGGATGTTGCACCATCATCTGTTTTGTAAATGTTAGCATTATTACTGGAAGAAATCCAGCTGGTATTGTCATCGGTAAAAAATACATCGGAAAGATAGGGAGATCCGGGAATAGATGCAGGATTTAATACTTGCCAGCCGAATTCTTGGGAAAAAACTGCAGATGTTAAAACTAATAAAAGAAAAGAAAATAATAATTTTTTCAAATTAACCTCCCTTTTGCATAATCGAAGTTGTATAACTTGAAGTTTATTGTCAAATTGAAAATAAACTATTGGCTAACGCATAGATAATAGATAATGGAGTATTTCTTAACTCATGTTAATTAATTTGTAGGAAGACTTCTCTGAGTGTCGGAGGAAAAAGTCGTCATTCTGTTTGCCTGGTCGTAGCTGAGCGAAGACTGGACGTATCTTTCACGTTGCTCTTTTTAGGAAGAATAGACAACACATAACTAAACATAGACTCTTCGTTAATAGATCAGCAAGAAGACTCCTCCAGCCTTCGTTTATAGAACATAAACTATGGCTTGGCAGGCAGAGTGACGTGCTTTATTGTCATTCCCACGGAAGTGAGAATCTAAGATCCCTAGTCAAGCTGAGGATGACAAAATTTAATAATATTTTATAATTTTTGGAGTACATCAATTCTTTAATGTATAAGCGATAAAGTAGCTTGAAAAACTAGGATGTCTCATTTCATAAAGCAAATAATTGCTTTACTCCAAATAGAAATAAAAAATCCCCTTTGGAATTTCTAAAGGGGATTTTGTAATTATTTAAGCTAATTAAAAAAACCCAATCTTAATCCAGCTACAAAATTACGACCTGCTGCAGGAAAATAGTAATTTCCTTCAGGTCCACTATTATCTTTCCATGATTTATAATAACCGGCAGTTTCATATTCTTCATTTAGAATATTATTCACTCTCAATATCAATTGCAGATTGGTTTTATTATATAATTTTGTTATATTTACAATTACACCAACATTAAGCACTTTGAAAGAGTCAATTATTCGATCATCATTTTCAGTATTATCCAGATATTGCTTTCCTACATACTGAAACTGAGTAAAAAAATTGAAATATCCTTTTTTATAAGCAAGCTTTCCATTACTGATGATACTTGGGAATCCTGCAATTGTCTTGCCTGAAAAATCCGTTTCCACAGTTTCTGAATACCAATCACCAAATTCATCTTCAAACCATTGTTCTTCATACATTGTAAAATCTTCGAAATAATTATCACTATAACTAAAATTACCTGATAATTCCAGATAGGCAGGCAATTGCACTTTTGCAGAGAGTTCCACACCTCGGTGTACAGTTTTATCAGCATTCCCACGGATTGGATTTCCTTCGTCATCTGCACCACCATAAGCCACAATTTCATCTGTAAAATTCATCCAATAGAAATTTGTTTTCAAATCCCAAATTGCACTTGCATATCCAATTCCCATTTCATAATCCAGCAATTTCTCCTCTTTCACATAAGGATCGCTCCAATTTACTTTTTCAATATTTCCATTATTAGCAAATACTGTATCTGACGAAGCAAAAAGTGGAGCGACGCCCAAATCATCCGGTCCATCCCAAGTATCGTAGAGTTCACTGTCTGTTGGTTCTCTTTGAGAAACAGAGATGTTCCCATAAATATTAAAATTCTCATTTACATTATAATTAGCTCCAAATCTTGGATTAAAAAAATCATAATCTACTTCATAAGCATTCAAATATTCTCCGCTAAAATTACCTGACTCCAATTGTTCAAAACAGTAATTTATATGTTGGAAATATAGATTTGCCATAATTGAAATATTATTGATTGGCTTGAATATTTCATTTACATATACAGTCAAATATTGTTTCTCACCAATGTAATTATAATACTTTTGATCAGTTTCATAATCGATTCCCAAATTTTGAGCATCAATTACTTCCTTTATCTCACCCCAATGGTCACTATCAAAACCGCTGAGATAAGTTCCTAAGGTAAAGGTTCCTTTTTCATGACGTAAATTGTATTGGGAAACCCATCCATAATGATTTTTTGTGATCCATTTCTGACGGATGATATCTGCTTCTTCATAATTGTCTTCGCTTACTAAACCATGTTCCCACAAATTTCTTCTATCTTTATATTGTTCGTAAAAACCATTCCCATAAATATAGAAAAAAGAGTTTTTTATATCCGATCTCTCATTCAGAAAATAACTGTGATGCAATTCAAAATGAGGTTGAGAAAAATCATCTACATAATTATCGTAGGTATAGGGATTATGTTGATGGTTTTCTTCGAGATAACCTTCCCATGAAGCTTCCCAAGCAGCATGTGTTAATTCATATCCGGTATAGAAATTAAACTCTGTAATTGATCTCTCACCCACTCTGGAAAGATTTGTAAAAAGAGACCAAAGATCGGAAGCGGAATTATCACGGTATCCGTCGGAAGCAATTTTAGAAAAACGGATATTTGTACTGTATTTCCCAAACTTTTGAGCTGTTTTTATTCCAGTTTTATAAGTGTTATAGCTTCCAAAAATAGAGAAAAATTCTGTTCTGTTTTCTTTAGTAAAAAAGTTAGTCTGAATATTCAGTGAGCCGCCAAAAGTTGAAATCCCGTATAGTGAACTGCCCACACCTCGCTGGAATTGTATATCGGATGTACTCTCTGCAAAATCCGGCATATTAACCCAATAAACATTATGATCTTCCGGGTCGTTAAGCGGTATTCCATTTATCATCACACCAATTCGCTTTTGATCAAAACCACGAATTATAAGATGTGCGTTCCCAACCAAACCACCTGCATCTGAATAGGCAAACACACCTGGTACACCTTCCAAAAGCATTGGAATTTCCTGCCCATAATTATTTTGCAGAACTTGTTCCTGAGTTATATTTGTAAATGTAATCGGTGTTTCCCGGTCTTTTGCTTTTGTGGCTGATACTTTCATTCCTGAAATATTCTGCGGTTTTTTTGTAAGCTGCATATTCAGAATTGATGTATCAAATGGATTATGTTCTACAACCTTTTTCTCATAACCGATCCGCTCAAATACTATCGTGAAAAGTGCTGGTTTAATGAAGTTTAATGTATAATTTCCATCCGCATCTGAAGTCGCAGACAAGTTCATACTTTCTACATAAACACTAACTTGAGCAATAGGTTTTCCAGTTTGTGAATCTATAATTTCCCCAGTTAATTGTTCAGCAAAAACAAGATTGCTTATAACAATTAATCCAATAACAATAATAATAACTTTTTTCATTTTTCAATCTCCATTAATTTTCTTCCACCCTTTGACACATCCGGTCATTGCCAGATACTTCAGTCTTCAATAAATCGGCTTTGCAAAGCAAAACGATGCTTCTTTTATGCTTCGACCAGACAAGCAAGGTGATATATTTTACTACAATTTTTTTTCCGAACTAGAAAGTTCAGAAAGAAACAACTGTCATTCTGAGGTTTTATGCATTTTAATCTCAGGAAGAACCTTTATTGAATTAAAAAGTAAGGCTTCAAAAGTATTCATGAAATTCTTCGTAGGAAAGGTTGTGAATAACCTAAGAATGACAAAACAAAAACCACATTCCAGCGGTAAACTGAAATGTGGTTATTCTAAATAAACTAATAATTTCTTCATATTTCCTCCGCTGGCATTATCCAGATCAGGTTCAAGAGTATATTCTCAGCTTTAGTATAGCTACTTCAGCACCCCTAAATCAGATTACTTAATTTTCTAAAGATCTTATAAGATAAAATGTTTTTACCTTGTTTTTTGTGTCAAATGGTTTTTTAGCACTTTTCGGATATTGGTTCAATCGTTTTGATTGAATAGAATGTTTTATTGGATTGTCTTGATCCATTATAAGGTTATTATATAATTCTTTCGAGACGATAGTAAAAAAAATAGTATGGACTCTTCGGGACGAGAATTTCAATAGCATCAAACCTTGAAAAAGCTTCAATCGAAAAATTTTCATTGCTTAGCACTTTCAAGGTTCTTTCAAATTTTATATTTTGAAAGAATCAAATCTCCAGAAACATTAGAAGAAACTCTTTCATGGTCTCAATTAAGAATTAATTTGACTTATCAACCCCTTTCTAAAATATCATAAATAAAAACAGGGGAGCCAGAATAAATGGCTGAGAAGTGAATATCACTCAACCCTCAGACTTTTCGGATAATGCCGAAAAAGGAGTTGCTGTTGGAATTTAAATTAACTATAGATTACAAAACGATCTTAACTAAATTAGATTGGTATGTTTTTTTTGGAATTTTACTCTTAACATTTTTATCTGTAATTTACGGACAATATCTAAAAAAGAAAAAGGGAAATAACTCCGATAATACTGAAGCCGGCATTTTAGATCTATTATTAATGGGAAGGCAACTTACGCTTCCAATGTTCGTGGCAACTCTAGTTGCGACCTGGTATGGTGGAATCTTTGGAGTTACAAAAATCGCCTTTGAGCAGGGAATATTCAATTTTATTACTCAAGGTTTTTTCTGGTATATATCATACATTTTATTTGCCTTCTTCATTGTACATAAAGTTGCTAAATATAAAGCTATTACACTTCCAGATCTTGTAGAAAAGATGTTTGGTCCAAATGCTGGGAAATTGAGTGCTGTTTTCAATTTTTTCAATGTATTGCCAATTGCTTATGTAATAAGTTTAGGTCTTCTTATTCAGGCATTATTTGGAATTTCATTTCTGCAAAGTATGATCATCGGTGTTACAGTTGTAATTCTTTACACGCTTTATGGCGGTTTTAGAGCTATTGTTTTTTCTGACATAATTCAATTCTTTGTGATGTGTCTCGGTGTATTTTTAATTCTTCTGTTTTCTTATAAATTGTTCGGTGGTCTCAGTTTTTTAAAGGCAAATCTGCCTGCTACTCATTTCACACTTACTGGTGGAGAGAGCATTGCTACTACACTGGTTTGGGGATTTATCGCTTTATCAACTTTAGTCGATCCTAATTTTTATCAGAGAGTTTTTGCTGCAAAAAATATCAACATTGCAAAACGAGGTATTCTCATTTCCACGGTTATCTGGATACTTTTTGATATCTGCACAACTGCCGGAGCAATGTATGCAAGAGCAGTAATTCCGGAAGCAGCCTCTGATAAAGCCTACCTAATCTATGCTCTTCAGATATTGCCAAATGGAATCAGAGGTTTGGTTCTGGCAGGAATTCTGGCAACAATCCTTTCAACTTTAGATTCCTATCTTTTCATCGCAGGAACAACTGTTTCTTATGATATGATGCCTAAAAAATTGAAAGGGAAAGTATCTCTTTATCGTTTGGGAATAATCTTTGTGGGAATACTGGCAGTTCTTATGGGTATCGTATTTGAAGGTAATATTAAAGCAGTTTGGAAGACACTGGGAAGCTATTCAGCCAGTTGCTTGTTACTTCCGGTTCTTTACGGATATATTTTCCCCGGAAAAATAAAAGATTTCCAATTTGTTTTTGCTAGTATTTTGGGTGTGATCACGGTGAGTGTATGGCGAAACATTAACTTGTCAGGATTCTGGCAGAATGTAGATGAACTGTATATGGGAATATTAGCAACCTCTTTTGGCTTAGCAAGTTATGGTCTTGTTTATAAGTATAATAAGAGAAAAAAATATGTAGTAATTAGGAGAAAAAAATGAAATCAAATGGAATTGTAGGAATGATCTTGGGGTTAGGACTTTTAGCATTTGGAATTTATCATTTAATCATTGGAATGTACCTTTGGGCAATAATTAAAATTTTAATCGGTGCTGGATTAATTATTTTGAAATTTGTTAAGAATCGGTACGGCACAATTATTTTTGGTCATATAACAGTAGTTGCTGGCATGATGTTGTTAACAGCAGGAATTTATTATGTTCCAATGATAGCAAAGCAAATTGAAAAAACAGGTGAATTAAAAATTATATACATTTTTGCGATGCCTTTATTTTGGGGATTCTTCGCAACTCTTGGTGGAATTTGTGCAATCTATCATGGATTCTGTAAATGTGTAAGAAAAGATTGGAAAACAAAGAAGGATTAAAATGAATTTTATTGATAAATTGTAAAAGAAAAAATTGATAATCGGCATGATTCATGTTGATGCGCTTCCCGGTACACCGAACAATAAACTTACTATCTCTCAAATTATTTCTAAAGCAGTTGAAGAGGCAAAATTGTATGAGCAAAAAGGGTTAGATGCAATTATCATGGAGAATATGCACGATGTACCGTATTTGAATAAAAAAGTTGGTCCGGAGATAACAGCTTCTATGACAGCAATTGCAACAGAAGTTAAAAACACTATCTCTATTCCATGTGGTATTCAAATATTAGCTGGAGCTAATATTGAAGCTCTGGCAGTTGCACAAGCTTCAGGATGCGAATTTATACGAGTGGAAGGTTTTGTATATTCACATATTGCAGATGAAGGTTTGATGAACGCCTGTGCAGGAGAACTTATGCGATATAGAAAAATGATCGGAGCAGATGAAATTGCTGTATTTGCTGATATCAAAAAGAAACACTCTTCACATTTTATAACAACTGATCTTGACATCACAGATTTTGCAGAAGCTTGCAAATTTTTTCTTGCTGACGGTATCATTATTACAGGTAGATCGACTTCTAAAGAAACAGATGTTAATGAGTTACAAAAAGTATATAAAATCTTTGATCTTCCAATCTTGATAGGTTCTGGAATTACAATTCAAAACATCGATAAATATTGGGATCTCACTGATGGCTTTATTATTGGTTCATATTTCAAAGAAGATGGAGATTGGCGGATTACAGTTTCTGTAGATAGAGTACAATCCTTTATGAAATATGTGAATAATTTAAAATAAAAATATTAGCAATAAAAAATAAGCAGTTTAATACCACCTTCTACTAACAGGGTTAAACCCAAGGCAATACTTATGTATATAAAGTTTGTTAATACTCTAATTTCTGGTGAATATCTTTCGGTACTAAAACCTTTTTTCTCTAATATAAGCATTATAATTGCCAAAAACAGAAACCATACAGTTCCCAAGGGAAAATGAGTTTTATATGCGATCATCCAGCAAAATGGCCACCACAATAAAAGATCGTGCAAGAAAAAGCCTGAAACGGTAAATGTTGCAATCACACGTATTGCTCTAGGAACTTTATTTGTTAATGGTTTATAAAAATAGAACAGCATGAAATAACCAAATACAGGGTTCCAATAATTCCAAAACTCTTTTGCAGTTTTTGCCCGAAATGCTTTAACAAACATAGATTTCAGAATCTCAAAAAAATTCCCTTTTCCCAAACGAAGATGAATATAATGTTTAAGAGTTTTATGTGAATTTTGCTTCATTATCTTCCAGCTTTTTTTATATTTTTTGATTAATATATTTTTTTATATTGAATTATCAATTAACTTTATGTGCTTTCTTAGAAATAGTTAAGTTAACACTCCCTTAAAATTAATAACAGCATCATAGAAATAAAAAACGCTAACCAGAAAGGCTAACGTTTCTATTTGGTACCAGAGGCCGGACTTGAACCGGCACGACCCAAAGATCGAGGGATTTTAAGTCCCTTGTGTCTACCAATTCCACCACTCCGGCAAGAATTTGAGTCACTCAGAACGCACATATGGAGGCGACACCCGGATTCGAACCGGGGATAAAGATTTTGCAGACCTTTGCCTTACCACTTGGCGATGTCGCCAAAATCCAAAATGGAGCGGGAGACGAGATTCGAACTCGCGACAACCACGTTGGCAACGTGGAGCTCTACCACTGAGCTACTCCCGCTCACTTCAAAAAGCAAAATCCGAATTTATGGTTTTCTTGTCAAATTATTTATACACACAACTTGAGAGATAACCAACAACTTGCTCATAGTCACCACTCACTTCGCCAGAATTTCTATAATCAAGATTCGCAACTCTACTGTATCCAAGTTCTTTAGCAAGATACATTAAGGTTAGAATCCCTCCCATGCCGCAAGCCTCTATCTTACCTGTTTGTATATCTTTTTCCATTTTATTTATATCCAGATTTTCTAAATTATCAGCTAATATTGTATCCATCCCGGTTGCTGTTTTACTATCATAATAATGACTCAGATCACTACTTATTATAAAAACAGTTTTAGTTAAACGATTTCTGAAATATTCTGATAACATCTCAGATAACCGTCTGCTATTATTAGGGTTTTGCTCACCTAAAATAAATGGAACTATCTTTGCTTCAGGTTTTATTTGTTGTAAAAAAGGTAATTGTACTTCCAAGGAATGTTCAATATTATTAGCATAAAGATTTGTTCCTATATTATATTTATCTTTAAATTCATTAATAATATCCTTAGCCACTTTTACTCCGCCCAAGGGAGTTAAATATTCATCATAATTACCCAACGAAAAATCAAAATCTACAAATCTGTGACTTGGTGCAATTATCACCGCTAAATCAAAATCCTTTTTCTTAAGCGCATTAAAACTGAATGCGGCACATTGTCCTGAATATACATATCCTGCATGAGGTGATATTACACCCAATACATTTCTTTGATTATCTTTAATAATTGCATTCTTGAAATAATCGTTGATCTGTTTTTTTAAAACACTTGAATCTCCCGGATAAAAACTACCCGCTACAATAGGATTTCTATTCATAATTTCCCCTTTATTAGACGCAGAATCTTAAATTATTAATTTCTTTGCTTTGCTAAATTATTATTTAATATTTTTATGACAACAAATAAATTGACAAATTGAGTGTTTTTTTTGAGAATTTATATAAATGTAGATTTGAGATAAGAGGTGAAATATGAAGAAAATAGCAATTACAACAGGTGATCCAGCTGGAATAGGACCAGAAATTACTTCCAAAGCTATTAGATTTTTAAAGTTAAGAAAAGATATAATTTTCATTGTCTATGGCAAACTAAATTTATTCAATGATGGTAATCCGGTTGTGAAAATTAGTAATGTTATGGAAGCTACTTCACCGGAAATTATTTATTGGATTGAAATTGACAGCAAGAATATTGAAATAGGAAAGCCAACTTCCAAAAGTGGAAAAACAGCTTATAAGATTCTTTCTCGATGTTCTGAAGATCTCAATTCAGGACACCTAACGGCTGTTGTAACAGCACCTGTAAGTAAGGATGCAATTCGTTACACTCATTCTGATTTTATTGGGCACACAGAGTTTTTTGCCTCAAGCTCTAATACAAAAAATGTGGTCATGTCTTTTTGGGGTCCATATTTTAATCTATCACTTTTATCCACCCATATTGCTGTCTCTGAAGTTTCAAAATATCTTACATCAGAATCTCTAAAACCTAAATTTCGATTGATCTATCAAGAAACAAATAAAATGATAGAAAATCCAAAAATTGCCATGCTGGCAGTAAATCCTCATGCTGGAGAAAATGGAGCTTTTGGGAATGATGATCAATTTATTACTTCAGTTCTAAAGGAATTAAAAGAAGAAAATATTCACATTGATGGTCCTTTCCCTGCAGATACTTTCTTTGCAACAAAAGCAACTTCCTATGATATGATAATTTCTGCTTATCACGATCAAGGATTAATACCATTTAAAATGATCTCAGCTGAAGAGGGAGTAAATGTTACACTTGGTCTGCCATTCATTCGCACTTCAGTAGATCATGGAACTGCTTACGATATTACTGGCAAAGGAATCGCCTCTGAAAAGAGTCTTCTACAGGCAATAAAATTTGCGGAGAAAATGATTTCCAAACCAGAAGAAATTTCAAACAATAATTATGGAATTTTTGCTGAATATTATGATAATTATATGGAACATGTTGGTTACAAAGATTGGGTAGAATTTATTTTATCTCAATACAATAAAACATGTAAGAAGAGCCCTCACAGAATCTTGGAACTTGCTTGTGGAACAGCAAATATTTCTTCCCTGCTCGTTAAAAAAGGACTACAGGTCGATGCCTCTGATCTTTCACCGGAAATGCTTAGAATTGCCTCTATGAAACCTTTTGCCCCAAATTTGAGATTGATGGGTATGACTGATTATCTTCCAGGCAATAAATATGATCTTGTTATTTTACTTTTTGATAGTTTGAACTATCTGCATAAAATTAATGAAGTTGATATTTTACTAAATAATGTATATCACACCCTAACTTCAAAAGGTATTTTCATTTTTGATATTACAACTCCAAAGAACTGTGAAAGTAATTTTGATGGATTCATTAATATCGAGCAGATCAACGGGGATACTTTTATCCATCAAAGTGATTTCGAGGCTTCAAATCATACTCAGATAACAAATCTAACAATTTTTAAAAAGAAAGGATTTCAATACACTAAATATAATGAAAAACATAAACAAAAGATATTTGCCGTTAATGAATTATTAGATCATATTAGAGCAACAGATCTTAAAATTAAGGGAATTTACCGAATTGGCTCTAAAGAAAATCTCATGGATCATAATCCAAAGATCTTAGAATCAAACTTTTCACGATTATTCTTTATTCTGGAAAAATAATGCCATTATATAAAAATGAAAAACGTTACGCCAAAGAATTCAGTATTATTGCCGGGATTGATGAAGCAGGTCGCGGACCTTTGGCAGGTCCGGTTGTAGCTGCAGCAGTCATTCTGGACCTAAATAAGAAAATTCCAGGACTAAACGATTCTAAGAAACTAAGTGAGAAAAAACGGGAAGAACTTTACAAGATAATTACAGAAGAAGCAATTTGCTGGGAAGTAAAGATCGTCTCACCTGAGATAATTGATGAGATAAATATCCTGCAAGCTACTTTATTTGGAATGGAAGAAGCGGTTTTATCACTCAAAATAAAACCGGATATTTGCCTGATCGATGGAAATAAAATTCCCAAAAAGTTAATTGGATTTTCTAAGGCAATTGTAAAAGGTGACGCAAAAATTGCTTCTATTGCAGCAGCATCAATTCTAGCAAAAGTAACGCGAGATCGATTAATGCTAAAGATACATGAACAATTCCCGCAGTATAATTTCAAACAGAATAAAGGATATCCCACTAAAGAACATATTGCTGCTCTTAATAAATATGGTGTTCTCGATTGCCATCGGAGATCTTATAAGCCAGTCCAAGTATTGACATTGAGATTTGAAAAATAATGAAATTTAGTTATAAAATTTTATATAGAAGGAAAAATGAATAAGAAATTTAAACCACTCGCCTTCAAAGAAAAAACAGAAGAAGAAATGATTGCTGCTTCTAATCTATTTCTGGAGCAAATGAAAAAACGTAGAACTGTGCGGAATTTCTCGAATCGATCCGTTCCTGAAGAAGTGATAAATAACGCAATCCTGACCGCTGGAACTGCACCAAATGGCGGCAACATGCAACCCTGGCATTTCGTAGTCATCACAGAACCGGCTATCAAAAAAGAAATCCGAACAGCAGCTGAAAAAGAAGAGCAGGAATTTTATAACAATCGTGCTTCAGATGAATGGCTGCAAGCTCTAAAGCCTTTTGCAACGGATGAGAATAAACCCTTCTTGGAAAAAGCTCCCTGTTTGATAGCAGTATTTATGAGGAATCACATTCTCGATGAGCAGGGAAAGAAACACAAAACCTATTATCCAGTTGAATCAGTTGGTATTGCCACCGGTATGTTGATCACAGCTCTGCATTTCTCCGGTTTAGCCACCCTTACGCACACACCCAGCCCAATGCGTTTTTTGAATAAGATCTTGCAGCGTCCCAATTTTGAACGACCTTTCCTGATCGTCGTTACAGGTTATCCTGACAATAATACAGAAGTTCCAGAAATTTCAAAATTTAATTTAGAGCAAATTACAACTTTCAAATAAAGTAATCTTCAGGAGATGAAAAATGAATACAGTCTATGTAGAGAATAGAGAGATCACTCCTTCCAAAATCGTTTGTGTGGGTAGAAACTACGTTGAACACATCAAAGAATTGGGTAATGAAATCCCTGAGAACATGGTGCTCTTTATAAAACCGAATTCCGCTATATCAGATGAAATTTACTCTGGTACAGACGAACCGATCCATTTTGAAGGAGAGATCTGTTTTTTATATGAAAATGGCAGATTCTCTGCAGTTGGTTTTGGACTGGATCTAACCAAAAGAGAATTACAGAAAAAATTAAAATCAAAAGAACTTCCCTGGGAAAGAGCCAAAGCTTTTGATGGTGCAGCACTTTTCAGCCAGTTTGTAAAGATAAGCGAGATCAGCACAGATCTGGTAATTGAATTGGAAATCAATGGCAAGCTTGTTCAATCAGGCAGTATTCAGCAGATGATCTATAAACCGGATCAGATTCTGGCAGAAATCCAAACCTTTATTAGTTTGAACGATGGTGATATCGTGATGACAGGCACTCCCAAAGGTGTGGGAGTTGTGAACAAAGGTTCTGCTTTTGTTGGTAGAATTCTGGAAAATGACTCAACTATATCAAGTGGTGAATGGTTGGCTATATAGATTTTATGTTTTGAAAGCATGAAACATTAACTTGAAAACTAAGGTTTGTTATGGAAAATTTATTATATTTCGATAATCTGACTCCTTCACAGCAGCGAAATTATATTAGCTGGATCGATTCTGCTAAGAAACAGGAAACAAAATTGCGAAGATTAGCCCAGGCAATAGAGATGATGAGAAAAAGTTAAAAGCTAGGAATGAAATAATAATGATGAAATGTTTTACAGAGATATTATATGGAGTTACCATATAATTAACATCTATTTGACTATGTGAAATTAATTTTTGTTTGACATTAAGCCGTTAAATTTCATTCATCTATTAGCGTTTTTATGAGGTATCAAAATGAAAAAAATTAATGTTTTCTTAAGTTCAACAATGACTGGAGAGTTAGATAAAGAACGAGAAACTTTAAAAATCTTTTTTAATGCTGATCCTGCATTAAAAGATTTTTACGAATTATATCAAATTGAAAATCATGCAAGTCCAAGAAAAATTGATAAAGCATATAAAGATGAAGTAGAACAAGCAGACATATTCTTAATTTTACTAGATACTGAATTGAGAACTGCTGTTGAAGAAGAATATTTTCACGCGATACAACATAATAAAAAAATATTCTGCTATATCAAAAATAACTCAACCAGCAGAGACAAAGCATTAGGTAACTTTATTCAAGATGAAATTTACAAGTATCATCCCTCCCATTATGTGACTTGCACTGATTTATGCAATCGTATAAAGACTGATTTTCAGAATGATATAATAAGAATCTATAATAGTACAATTCAAGAAAAAGAAAGTAATGAAGATTTAAACTATATGAAATCTACTTCAGCATCAGAAGACACGCCATACAGATATTTTCCATTAAATGATTTATTAAACTTTTCAAACAATGCAGAACTTGCTAGTTTAACAATTGACCAATTAATTTCTTTATCATCAATCATTGTTAAGGAACAAGGGAATTACAAAATCGGGCTCATGTTATTAGAAATTGGATTGATAAAAGATCCCAAGAATTGGATTTTACATAATAATAGGGGATTACTACTTGATTCAATGGGACTTTCAAATTTATCAATGTATTCTTACGAAACCGCAATTCTCAATAACCCTAATTCAGATACTGCCTACTTTAATTATGGAAATAGCTACTATAAATTAGGTGATTATAAAACAGCATTATCTTATTATCAAAAATCCTTAGAATTAAAACCTGATAAAAGCAATGCAATTAGCAGAATTTCAGCTTCTTATTTGAGGTTAAAAGATCCAGCAAACTCACTAAAATGGACTAAAATATCTTATGAAAAAGAAAGTAATGATATTAGTACTTCGAACTATGCAATAGCATTAGCTTTAAATGGTAAATTTGAAAAAGCTGAGAAATATCTCGAGAAAATTAGCAATAAATGTAAATATGATGATGCCAAAATTTATATATATCGAAAATCGGGAAAATTTAACAAAGCTATTGATATAATAAATACTTTAGACAAAAATGGTACACTTGAATATAATAATGCTCTACAGAAATTTTACTGTTTGATTGAATTAGGTAGTGAATTAGATGTGCAAAATTGGGTTTATGAGATAGAGAATAGATTCCCAATTAACCCATGGGATTATAATAATATCGGCTATAACATATTTGAAAAATTTGGGAAAAGCATATTTGCTGTAAAATTATATAGAAAAGCACTTAAATTAGATCCTACAATGTTAACTGCATGGCAAAATTTACAATACAATCTTCATGAATTAGGTGAATTAGAGTTAGGTTTAGATGCGTGTAATGAAGCACTTAAAATTCAACCATTTGATCCAAAAAGTATTAAGAATAAATCTCTATTTTTGCAGGAATTAAATCGTTTTGATGAACTAATTAGATTTAATCTTAGTAAAACTTTTGGTGTTTTAGGAAATGATGAGTTGATACATCAAACTGATAAAATCATGAATGAAACTTATACAGAATTGGGTTTTAACACAAAAGAAAAATTCGAGTCACTTATTAAATCATTTATTGATATTCAGAGAGACTCTAAAATATAACATTTTCTCTTTGTTATTTTGTTATCTTTTTAAATAATTACTCTTCAATTCCAATTTCCTTCTTAGTTATCATACTGTAGATAACCCTTTGGCTGGTTCAATTTTGTAGATTGAACCGAAACATTTAGGTCACATCAAAATGATACGACCTGCTTAAAAAGAAAAAGCTCCCGAAATCGGGAGCTTTAATATTATATTATCTTCAGTAATTACTCTTCAATTCCAACTTTCTTCCTGGCTATTAAACTGTAAATTACCGGTAGGAATATAAGAGTAAGAAAGGTCGCGCTGATCAATCCACCTATAACAGTGAGTGCCATTGGAGCTTTCAACTCTGCACCTTCACTGGTACTTAATGCCATCGGCAGCATTCCCGTCATGGTTGTAATTGCCGTGATCAGAATTGGACGCAATCTGTCTTTACCTGCTTGAATTATTGCATCCCTTTTTTCCATACCTTTAAGTCTTAATTGATTTATATGGTCGATAAGCACAATTCCATTATTAACCACTATACCTGCAAGGATAATCCCTCCCACAAAACTTACAACTGAGAGTGTAGTTCCTGTAATTCCCAAAATGAGCATAACACCAATAACAGCCAGCGGCATCGTGAACATAACAATAAAAGGCTGACGTAAAGATTCAAACTGAGAAGCCATTACGATATAAATCAGTATAATTGCCAGAAGTAAAGCCAGAGAAAGTGTTTTAAATGCTTCCTTCATATCTTTATAAGCACCACCAATATCAACAAAATATCCAGGCGGGAAATCTTCTACTATATCAGATATCTCTGCCTGAACATCAGTTGCAACACCACCCATATCCTGTGTTCCGAAGACATTTGCCGATACGGTTACTTTTCTGGTTTGTTTTTCGTGACTGATCACACGAGGACCTTCCTCATATTCAATATGTGCAACCTGATTGAGTGGAATGGAAAATCCCATTGGCGAGATCAATACAATATGCATGATATCTTCAAAACTATTAGATGACTCTTCATCCAGCTTAACTAGGATATCGGTTTCTTCACCAGCTTTACGGAAAATTCCAGCTCGTGTTCCAATTGTTGAAGTTTTAATAGTCGAAGCAATTTGATATGTGGTAAGACCATATTTAAAAGCCTTATCCTTATCAAGGACAATATGAGCTTCGGGCTTGCCGGTTTTAACTGAATTTACAACATCACTAACATGTTCAACACCTTTGATCCTGTTTTCAATTCTCTCAGCAAATTCTTTTAATAATTCAAGATCTTTACCAAAGATCTTTATTTCTATTGGATTTGTCTGTCCGCTTCCCATCATTTGGTCACGAGAAAGGAAATTTACTTCAGCACCTTCTATATTGGGAATCATCTTACGAACTTTATCCTGGATCTCTGCATAAGAAATATCTCTGTCACTCTGTTGTTCCAGCCTGGCAAAAACCTGAGCTTCATTAACTTCCTGAGGATTCGTCGGATCTGCCTGTGCCGAAGCATCAGACATAGGACCGACCAGTGACATTACATGTCTTACTCCTTCAATCTGCATAAATGCATCTTCTATCTGACGAACAATATCATCAGTTTCCTCCAGTGAAGTTCCAACTGGAGCATTTACGTGCAGCGCCATAATGGGAATATCCTGTTCAGGCATAAATTCAGCTCCGATAATTCCAGTAAAAGGAATTATTAAAGAGATAATTAACAATACAACAACAATAATGATCGTTTTACCTTTATGATCCAAAGCCCAATTAAGCATCCCGATATATCTTCTCTTTATTCCATCAAACATTTTTTCTGATTTATCATGCTCCGGTCTATTTACCGCTTTACGGAAGATAACAGAAGCAATTGCCGGTACAATTGTAAGTGAGACAAATAAAGAAGCTGCCAGAGAAAAAGCTACTGTAAGTGCAAGTCCTCTTACCAGGATACCGGTCATACCTTCGGCAAAGATCATAGGGAAAAATACCGCTATGGTTGTAAGTGTAGAGGCAGTTATCGCCATAGCAACTTCAGAAGCACCAATTTTTGCCGCTTTTACTTTCTTCTCCCCCAGTTCCATATGCCGATAAATATTTTCAATAACTACAATTGAGTTATCAACCAGCATTCCTACTCCCAGGGCCAGACCTCCTAAAGTCATTATATTCAAAGAGAATTTAGCTAGATATACAGGAATCATTGTAGCAACAACCGAGATTGGAATTGCCAACGAAATTGCCAGAGTTGGCCGCCAATTTCTAAGGAATAGGAACATAATTGCGATAGCAAGAATTCCGCCAATGATAAGGTTAGACATTGCACCCGTTGTAACTTTTGAGATCATGAGACTCATATCCATAATATCATTGAACTCCAACTCAATCTTTAGTTCACTCTGGATCTTCTTCATCTCCTCTCTTACAACATTAGCTACGGTTATTGTATTAGCTCCGGATTCCTTAGAGATCATCATCATAGCCGTTGGTTTAAAGTTTGTTCTAATGTGATATCTTTTCTCTTTATAGCCTTCATCCACCTGGGCAATATCTTTTAAATATATTGTATTTCCCTTGTTAGTTATTCTTATTGGAAGATCCCGTATTTCATCAATCGTCTGATACTGTGCAACTGTTCGCAATAGAAAATCTTCCTTCCTGTCCTGAACATATCCAGCTGCCATATTAAGATTTCCGGCAGCAATAATCTGTACTATCTCATCAATTGAAATATTATATAGCTCCAATTTTGCTTTATCAACAATGACCTGCTTTTCAAGTTCATCACCACCCATTACCATTACAGATGCCACACCTGATAACTGCTTCAGTTTTGTAGCAACTTCATCTTCTAATGTTTTCCGCAATTGATAAGTGTCTTCAGGACCGGTAACTCCATACATCAATATTGGCATTTGCGATAAATTATACTTCATCACGAGAGGACGCGAAACATCTTCCGGGAGATAGTCAGCAATCTGATCAATCATATCTCTCAGATCCTGAGCTGCAAAGTCAAGATTAGTTCCCCAATTGAATTCAACCATGATCAGAGAAGCATTTTCCATACTTTCTGATTTCAAGTTCTTAATATTTTTAACAGAGGCAATCGCTGTTTCTATGGTTTTAGTTACTGTCTCTTCCACATCCTGTG
>JAVCCF010000033.1 GCA_030765625.1 Candidatus Tenebribacter burtonii | reverse complement strand
CTCCTTATTGTAATCCATAGTATTTACTTTTCTACGAATCTCGATTTTCTCTCCAAAATTTATTAGTAACCCTACTTCAATTTTTGTAGCTTTTAAATAGTTTACTAATTGAACTTCGTCTATCTTTACCAACAAATTTTTAGCTTTGAGTTCGATAATTATTTTATCATCTACAACTATATCAGCATAATATCCACCTACAAGAATTCCATCCATTCTAACATGAATTGGTTTTTGAGATTCAGCATTTAATCCAATTAAATTTAATCTATGAATTAAAGCTTTCTCATATACTTTCTCTAAAAAACCACTCCCTAATTTATTGAAAACATAATAAACTTCTTTTATAATTTTTTCAGTTAAATCTGAATATTTATAGTTCTTAGGATCTCTCATACTATTTAACGCTCTCTAAACTTTTTTTCACTCAACGCAGATTCTATAATAAAATTATGAAAACGTATGATATTCAGATTAATCCTTCTTTTCATTTTCTCCATTTTTCCCTTCATGTTTCTTCATACTTTTCAGCGTTGATCAGCATTTAATTAGCCGTTTTTCTTTGCCCAAAAGGTTTAGGAATGGTATATCTATCAATTAGAGGAACTGTAATATTCATCAGAAGAATTGAATATGATACTCCCTCCGGATATCCTCCGATCAGACGTATAACAACAGTAAAAATTCCACAACCCATACCAAAGATGAGTCTTCCTTTTTTTGTAACTGGAGAGGTTACCATATCAGTTGCCATGAAGAATGCACCGAGGATAAGACCTCCGGCAAGAATATGGAATATAGGAAGCATTATGGAAGCTGAGAACATGCCATTGATTCCACCAAACATATAAATAAGCACAAATACAGTTCCAATATAGCTTACAGGAATTCGCCATTCTATGATATGTTTCCAGGCAAGATAGGCAGCGCCGATAAGTAGTGCAGCAGCAGAAACTTCGCCAATAACACCACCAATATTTCCCCAGAAAAAATCTTGAAGTGTGTTCATATTGGTGAGATTATCCATTACAGTATTTGCCATATCACTACTAATTTGAGTGGTATCTCGTAAAGCTTTTATAACTCCCAGCGGAGTAGCCGAAGTTACAACATCTGGAACATTTGAGGGTAAATTTCTAAGTCCGTTTATTGAGCTTTGGAACAGATTGTTCATTGGAGCTGTGAATTTCCAGCCAGCTGTCATTAAGGTTGGCCAGGAAGCCATCATAAAAGCACGTCCTAACAAGGCAGGATTAAAAATATTAAAACCTAATCCACCAAATATCTGTTTTCCGAGAGCAATTGCAAAGATTGCTCCAGTAACCGGTAACCACCAAGGTGAGGAAGAATTAATATTAAAGGCAATAAGAATGCCGGTTACAACTGCGCTACCATCACTAACGGTGATGGGAACTTTCCTGAATTTCTGGATCAATGCTTCTGTAGTTATGGCTGCTGCAATTGCATAAAGGGTAAGAAGCAAAGATTGAATTCCAAAAAAGAATATTCCTGCCAGCAGTGCTGGCGTAAGAGCTAAAACGACTTGCCACATAGTAGAGCTTACTGATGTTCCCTGCTTTATATGCGGTGCTGCAGAAACAGCATAAACATCGTTCATATATCCTCCATTATTTCGGGATTTGGGGCTCGGAATTCGGGGTTAGTGTTTCCGGTTCCATTATCCCTTGTTCAATTTTATTTTTAATTTTGAGATTAATTTATTTAGCATCATCGCAATGCTTTTAATTAAATCTGATACTTTATCAAAATTATTTTGATCAATATATTTAAGTTTGAAAGCAATGATAACTTGTGTTTCTAATTCCAATAAAGAACCTTTTGCAACACGTAGAAAAATAAATATATTCTTTTGTTAATCCGCGTCCCCATCCTTCAGCAATATTAGAAGAGATAGAGATGACAGTTCGCTGCATCTGATTAGTAAGGGTATATTTTTCCTTTGAAGGAAATAAATCAATGATTCGATAAATTTCAATCGCAAGCTCTATCCCTTTTTGCCAGACAATCAATTCTTTATAATTTTTCATAATAATTCCCGAATTCCTAATCCCTAATTCCTAATCCCTAATCCCTAATCCCTATTTCGTCCTATTCTCACTTACCTTGATCTTACCAATATCGATCCATTGGATAAGCTTGATGTTAGAAGGGCAAACATAAGCGCAACTACCGCATTTTATGCAGTCCATTACACCAAATTTTTCTGCAGAATCCCAATCATCATTACGCACGTGATGAGCAATAAGGCTGGGTACCAGGTTCATTGGGCAAATATCCACGCAATGTCCGCAGCGAAGACATACGTCCTCTTTTTCTTTATAAGCTTCTTTTTTATCAAACAGAAGCAGACCGGAACTTCCTTTTGTCATAGGAGTTTCTAAAGATGGAATTGCAAATCCCATCATTGGTCCACCTGAAATTATTTTACCAATTTCTTCTGTAGTGCCGTTACAATATTCCAAAAGATCAGAATAAAAAGTGCCAATACGAGCTTTGATATTTTTTGGATTTTTCACAATTCTACCACTAACCGTAATAACTCTATCTACCAGAGGTTTTTTATAACGCACAGCTTCGTAAACAGCAATAGCAGTTCCCACATTTTGAACAACCACATTCACATCCATGGGTAATCCGCCTTTATTGGGAACCTTACGTTTTGTAGTAGCATAAATAAGTTGTTTCTCTGCACCTTGCGGATACTTGAGATGCAAACTAACAACCTTTATGTTTTTCTCATTTTTAAGAAGATTTTTGAAAAATTTGATAGCATCAGGTTTATTTGCTTCAATGCCAATAACACCGTTTTTAGCATCAACGATCTTCATTAGAATTTTAAGCCCAGCCAAAATATCATTGGCTTGTTCCAGCATTATTCGGTAATCGGCTGTGAGATAAGGTTCGCATTCCACACCGTTTAAGATGATCGTATCGATTGTTTTTCCTTCCGGAGGTGATAGCTTGACATGAGTAGGAAAACCGGCACCACCCATTCCGCAGACACCAGCAGCAGCAATCCGATCCTTCATATCTTTTGCGGTTAGTTCCATATAATTACTATCATCAATAAGCTCTATCCATTTATCCTCGCCATCACTTGTGATCTCTATACCTTGAACTAAGGTACCTGTAGGATGTCTGAATTTATCAAGTTTAGTAACCTTGCCGGAAATTGATGAATGCATTGGAATAGAGACAAAACCACCTGCCTCTGCTATTTTTTGACCGGCAAGAACTTCATCTCCAACTTTAACAACTGGTTTTGCCGGAGCTCCAATATGCTGCGAAAGAGAAATTACAATTTTCTTAGGTACTGGCATTTTTTCTATGTTCTTATCTTTAGAAAAAGCCTTATAATCGCGGGGGTGAATTCCACCTGGAAATGTTTTGAAACCCATATTTTCTCCCTTTCTTTTGAAGAATACTAATTATAATAATTTTTATACCAAATTTTAAACTTTTATTTTAATAGCAAGTATTTTTTTTGTGTTTAATAAAGCTTAAAATTTTAAAGCTTGAGGTTGAATAAATTGTTTTTGTATGTTAAATATTATTTTAACTATTCTTGAATTAAGTTGTTTTATGGGTTTCTCAGAGAAACATTTGAACATTGTTGCATAGTTTTGCTGTTCAACGAATTCAATCTTCCAAGGGTTGAGAAAATGCGAATGATTGCTTCTAAAAAAAACCAGTCCGGGATTACCCCGAACTGGTTAAACAATGTTATTTCACAAAGATGAAACTTTGTGTTATCTTTCCGAAATCTCTTACATCAGACTTGACTTAACAGCGAAGCGTTGAGTTAAGAATGATGAAAGAATACGTTCAGGAGTGAACGATCAACAATAACCATCAGACTTGCCTTAACAGCGAAGCATTGAGTTAAGAATGATGAACCGGCAACAAAAAAAGCCCCCCAGCTTTTGCTGAAGGGCTAATTTTTAATTACTAGCTCTTATTTCACCAGTAACATTTTATTACTATACTCTTTTGTATCAGTAATAAGTTTATATAGATAAACACCACTTGAAACTTGTTTACCACTTGCATCTTTTCCATACCACACAACACTATTAACTTGATTAGCATAGATATGATCATTAAATATAGATTTGATCTTTTCACCTTTTACATTGTAGATGATCAACTCTACATTACTATCTTCTTCCAGTGCAAAACTTATCAATGTACTTGGGTTAAATGGATTTGGATAGTTTTTATATAATCCATAAATATCTAATGTACCGGGTGTACCGTGATTACTGCCACTAAGAGGTATAGTTAGAGAGACCGGACCATAAAACTCAGTCTCACCGCTATAGCTTACACTCTCTATCCAGTAATAATATGTGAAATCTTCTTCTACACCATGCATATCTACAAAAGTATAATCAGTTGGTACGGTAGAATTGCCGGCTCCCCCAATTAACTCATCTTCATTAAGCAGCATAGCCTGTCCCAGATTTTGAGAATCGGAACGGTATACATTCCAGCCCTCGTTACCTGTTTCGGTTTCGGTTGTCCAATAGATTACCGGTGTATCTTCGATGTAAGCTGTAGTGAAAGAAGAGAGGATTACAGGAAGAGGTAGATCAACTGTATCAATAGCAATTACTGGATCGTAGTGAGTTGAATTGTCAGACTGATACTGTTGATTTGTCATTAAGTCTCCTTGGAAACTGAGACCAGAACTTGCTAAAGCATTTTCTATTTCTATTTGAACATGAACTAATTGAGTTGGTGTTGTTGGTAAATACATGGCAGCTTGAGCTGCAGAAATAAAGCTGTTCTGAATACTAATTCGAGATGCGGTATTATCAACTACAATAGGTGGATCAAAGAGAGGGGATCCATATAAATCATCACCAGCAGTAAGAGTTCCTTTTGTGACAGTTACTTTACTATTAGTCCAAATGCTAGAACCGAAACCAGCAGTACTATAGTTGATGTATATTTGATTATCGCCCAATCTAGTTCCTGCATCACTGGCTGCAACCATAACATCAAATTCGTAATAATCACCAATTATGCCGTAGTTATCGAAGGTGAAAGTAATTCCAACAATATCACGATTACCCGAGTTACCAACAATTTCAATTGAATGTTCAGTTTTAGTTATGTTATCACCAGCTTGTACCGGAACAGCAGAACCGTAACCAATATTATATTGCCAGTAGTCATTCTTATCGTTGTTTTGAACCTCTCCATTCAGATCAAAGTCAGCCGATAGATAACCGGATTGTCCTATTTGAACAGCCCAGTAATCGTTCTTATCGTTGTTTTGAACCTCTCCATTATTATCAGCATCACCTGAATACATTGCATAAACACCTGTTTCCATTTCTTTGACACCATCTAAGTAAACAGAACCGGCAACAGATAAGTTAATTACACCTATGTCGTCTGCCATTGGAGAGTCACTGAACACATTAGGTCCCGCACTCATAATAGCTAAATGGTTTCTATGATTAATAACAATGTAGTATTCTTTACTTGTAGTGTAGAAGAATGGTAAACTACTGTATCCATTTACGTCTACTACAGAGCCATCAGGAAGCAAGAATGCATTACATTCTTTAACAGTTTCACCAGTTTCTGTCTCACGAAGTTCGATATAAACCCAATCAATGATGTCATCATTTTGTAATGGAAGTGCAGTGATTGTTTCTCCATTGTAAGGAGAAGTTAACGGTTTAGTCATGCCATCTACCATCAAACCACCAGTTGTGTATGGACCTTCCAAGAAGACTGTGAAGTCAGCATAAGCTGGAATGTTGTCCATAGCTGCTGCACCACCACTGTAAACCCATTCACTTTGAGCACCTTCATCAGTCGGAGACACTTCTTTTTTAGTTTTTACAGCTTTTTCTGTTTGATCATTGTTAGGTACATAAACCGCGGTAACTCTGTATTCATAAAAGTCATCAGATGCAATTGTAGCTAGCGGACTAGTTACAATCGGTTGTCCACCAGTATCATAACAATCGATAGATTCAAACCATTCCCAGACACCTACATCATATACATTTTGCTCTGGCTCTGAGAATCTTTCGATGGTATAATGATCGATATATGGTTCCGCCGGTTCTGGATCTTCTTGATTTAGTTGTACATAGAATGGATCATTTGGTGATAGACAGATTGTAGCATATACAAATCCACCCTGATCCACAACATAATCATCAACATCGAAGCACAAAGGATCTTCAATGACTACATCAGCAGCTATTACAGAATATCCTGGATGCTCAGTAGTGATTGGAGGAACATCATCAGAGAAGTCATCATTAATCGTGATCATGAGTTCAGGAATCACATGGTTGGAAACAATACCATCTTCGAGTGTAAGAGTTCCATTGGAAATGACCCTGAGTGGTGCGAGAGATGTGTAAGCAGACGGATCAGCTTCAAACAGAATAAGACTGTTCGGATGATAAGCAACTAATATATCATTCATATCCAGAGCTTCCACTAACATATCGTAAGCTACATTTTCTACCATTTCATAAATCGGAGTAATTACATCTACTTCCGGTTCATAAATGGTGAGATCATACTGAATTGCGTAGGCTTCTTCCATATACATTACAATCTCGTAGTTATCATACATTGTACCGTTGATACCAACTAGATCACCTTCTACCAGATACCCACCAAGAGGATAAGTACCATTTATTCTAAAGGCAGCATCTACGTCACTCGGCATTAAATGGTTAAGTGCAAATAACAAACCATCGATTAGTGTCATTGTTTGATCGTTAGCAACATCAATATAGAACATTGGAAGCTCACCATTGATGATGTACCACATGATCTCTTCCCATCCACCAGCTGCTCCATTATTAACGCCTTTAGCATTCCAGTAAGCAAAGAACGGATCTCCGTATTCAACATCGATCAAAAATAGCGGCTGATATTGTGGTGCGAAATCATAGTTAGTTACGGTAGTTTCATCTTTGATGTCTAATTCGTAATATTCTACAGCTTCATTAAGATACATTGTATATTGATTAATATCAAAATTTTCTCCCATTTCCAGATCAATCCAATTATCGGATCCTTGAACCTGATCTTGCAGATTAAGTGTAGTGAAATCTGGATAAGTTGTTTCTACAAGATCTTGAAGTGTGATATTCACAGTGATCAAGTCAGATCTGAGCTCTGCAACACCATTGGACTCGACATCATGTGATTTACTGTAAACGTAGCCTGTAAATACATAATCACCTAAGTAATGATCACCTTCCAACTGCATATATTCTTCCATGCCAAGCTGATGATGTAAACCATCGATCAGTTCAAAAGTTTGAGCACCAACATCAGTAATATCGGTAGTAACTTCAATGTAGAAGAAGGGTAGTTCACCTGTGATAATATCATACATGGTTTCTTCCCATCCGCCAGAGGCATTTTCGTCTACACCGCGAGAAGCCCAGTATTCCAGATAGGTATAATCAAAACATCCAGGGTCATCTGTTGGACCACCTATTAATGAATGTGGTCCAGGATAATTCTCGGTATCAATATAGAACCCGTGATAACCAAGAGCTAATTCTGTATTTGTCTCAGTGTAACTATTCAGGTTCACGTAGAATGTGCCTACATCAACATCAAGTTCGATTGCTGCATCCAGAATAAGATCGGCATCATCATAAGATTGTGAATCTGGCTCATACCAGCTTGTAAGATCTTCACTCACTTCGATTTCTAATGTTGTGAAGTAAGGAATTTGAACACCAAGTACAGTATCAGAACCAATTACAAACCTTTCAGTTGTATCAAAAACAAGATCATCATATACATTACCACCTGTTGAGTATGGTTCAAAGTTTCCATTGGTTGCTGCTATTGACGATACTGTGAAATCATAATTACTATAATTCATATTATCAATTTCAATTTCAAATCTTTCAACTGTATTATCTGCTGCGCTCAGCGGGAAAACACGATCTTCATCTTCTCCACCAAATAGCCCGCTCATGATTTCACTCAGCCAGGCAAAACTTTCACCTTCCGGCAATGTTTTTTCTTCCCAAGTATAGACCAAATTTCCACCGATATATTTTCTTATCGTTACAACTGTACCGGCAGGGAATGTTTCTCTTTGTTCTCCGCCCAATTCGATAAGAGCATCCAGATATAACACCTCTAGTGGTGCAATTGGTATATAAGGAATATCGGTGATATCTGCATAATCAGTTTCAATATCTAAGAAAATTCCTGCGTCGGTAAGTGGATCAACAGTAGCGACATATAAAGTTGTATTATCAATTGTATATTGAATAGGATCAATAATTTGATATGCCTTATTGTTTACAGCCAATACAAATTCTATCCATGAAACATCTTCGCCTGCTCCAAAATCAGAAGCAATCGTTTCAAAGTAAATATCGTATTGAGATGAATCCAAACCCTGAAGTTTTATTTTCCAATCTAGTACAAGTCCTGTATGGTCAATAAGTGGAGTTCGTGTAGGAAGATTAGAATTGATAGCATAGATCACTTCACTAAGATAGAGTTCAGCAGTTTCAGCAGCAATTGTAGTAAATCCAAGAGAACCGTCCTCATAATATAATTCCAGTATTGTAGCATTTACTAAAGGAGGATCAAATGTAATTCTGGCATCCATTAGTAAATCGTTTGGAAGTGGAGGATTTAACGTATAATCCACCGGTACCGCATCATAATTAACGGTAACCTCAAATTCAACTACATCATTTGGATAACAGATAGGATCGCTGATGTATTGATTGGTGTTTTCGATAGCATACTGGATAGGATCCTGAATTGTAATTGTATCGGTTCCCAGTGTAAATTGTGGATCTGTAAATTCTTGACCACCCATATCAAAACCTGATGCTATTGAACTTATTGTGATAGTACGAGCTTGGGCATCAAGGTTTTTCACAGTAACTGTTACAGAATAATCAGTTTCACCAATTAGTGGATTTCGAGGTATTACACCATATATAGAAACACTATTAAGTAAAACACTTAACCATTCATCAGTTAAATTGCCAACAGGGATATTTTCAAAAAGTGCTCCACCGCCCCACGGTGTTTGCACGTCCATAGTAGCTTGTGAATTTAAGGGAGGATCAGATTCTATGAACGCATCTACTAAAAGTTGAACTGGTAAATCTGGAGTATGAGTTTGAACACTATAATCCATACTAATATCAAAAGTTATCGTGCCGTCAGTATTGCTAGCTAGGGTAGCATCAACAATGTCAAGAGTTGAACCATTGATTGCATACTGGATAGGATCAATAATGTCTATTGTATCATAACCCAATTGATATTGATTTTGACTAATTTCTGCTAGAAGTGTTAATTCGTTGAAGTTACCAGTTGCAGCTGTAACTGACCACATTTCTAAAGTATACTGTCCAGAATTTAAACCTGTTACAGTGATATCATAATCAACAGTTAAACCAGAATGGCCTGCTAATGGATATTGAACTAAGGTTTCTTCACTAAGCCAGAAACCAAGCTCCCCAGCCATAATTCTAGTCCATGTTTGCCCCCAGCCTTCGATCGTGATTTCTGTTCCAACCGGTACAGCTATGTCTGTTTGAATCCAGGCATCGGTCAGCCAGTCATTGGAAAGGACTGGAGTTTCCGGGAAGGTTGCAAAAACTTGTTGTGTAGAGAATGTAATTTCATCTGCTACATTACAAGCCAGAGTTAAATCAACAATATCAAAAGTACCTCCCAAAGCAACTTGCATCGGATCTTGCAGAGTTATTGTATCGTAGCCTAACAAATAACCATCGCCATCAGTTATGCCGCGGTAATCATTATTGTAATCACAAACAGCAGTTTCATTATAAATATTTGCAGAGTCAAAATTGCCGCTTCTGGCAGCAATATTGCTCATTGTAAGATTGTACACTCCATCATCCAAATCATTAAATGTGATTGTAATAATTTCAGGATTTGGACCAGCTGGTTGATTGAACAAAGGATTGGCACTTCCTAAAATGTCGCTTAACCAGAGTTCATCTAGACCACCAATATCGTAAGGAATTGTGTATCCGAAACCTTCAAAAACAATATCTGCTTCTGCATTGAAAGCTGCATCAGATACTATTAAAGCATCATTCAACAATTCTTCGGGAAGATATGATAAATATGCAGTTGGATAAGTGGTTTTCACATCCAATGAAATAGTCCCGTTGGTATTATAAACATCATTTTCAATCATGAATCCAGTATTATCAATTGCGTGCTGGATAGCAATCTCGGAAGAACCTTCTATAGCACCAAAATCACTCCCTTCTGTTGTCCACCAATGAGAGAAATTAACATTATCGCTAACACCATTGGCATCTATACCTTGAGGGTTATAGGTAGCATTCAGCGGTCCTTTTTCATCTCCCCACCAGTTGTTAGTTGCGTCTAGTGCGCCAGCAAGGGCGGCATTGGAGATACCTAAAGTGTTCCCTACGATTTTATTATCGTGTACTGTCCAGGTTGAGACATCAATTGCGCTGTGATTCCAGACGCCGGCTTGCCTAGTTCCTGATCCCCCATTATTGATAATCGTGTTATTCGTAATTACGAGAGAAGTTTGCTCACCTTTTACCAAAATACCAGTTTCGCTGTTGGAGTCGAAGGTGTTGCCCGTTAATGTGGTTGCAATCCCGTCACTCATACGAATACCATACTGCGTATTACTATTAACTGTGTTACCTGTTAACATAGTATTGGTACATCCTGTTCCAGTACCTTCCACCAAAAAGTATCCATAATAATTTGAGTTAGTGGTGTTGTTATCGAATGTGTTGCTGTCACTAGATTGGATTTTAAAACCAAACCCAACGGTGTAATCACCTGCATTTAAGTTAGAAGTATTGCCAGTGAACGTGTTGGTATCAGACAAATAAACACCAACGCCTTGCTGGTTGCTCGAACAGTTATTATCCGTGATGGTGTTGTTATCCGATTCATATAGGAAAAGCCCATCAAAGTTTCCCGTTAAAATATTATCATGGATATAACAACTTACTACGGAATTTAGATATATGCCTGCTTTGCCATCCAGAAAATTGCCATCTCCCCCGGTTGCACCGCTTGCTGTGAATCCGGAGATGGTCACGTTACTTGCGGTTACATTAAAAACGGATAACTTAGCATCCACTGCGTTTACAGTAACCACAGCACTGCTCGCACCGATCAGAGTAAGTGATTTATTTACATTTACATTCTCGGTATAAGTTCCAGCAGCTACGTATACATAAGTTAGAATATCACCAGCTGGAGTGCTTTCTGCCACACCAACGATACCTTCTTGAATAGTTTCAAAGGCATCCCAAAGCCAGAATAAATCTTCATCTTCAATATCCACATTCGCTTGGCTTATGAATGAAGGATCGACATAAGTGGAAGTAGGAAGATCGCCTTTGTAGGTAATATCACTAGTTATATCTTTTGTGCCTGCATTATAATTAATGTCTTGTCCGTTAATTCGAACAATAATTAATCCATTAACACCAGATTAGTGCCGGTAATGGAATATCTAATAATTCCCAATTATAGCGATCACCTGTGGTCACTACTTCAGCAGCAGTAGCAACGTATAACTCTGTCGTGCCAACAAGAAGCTGTACCGTTGGGAAATCAAGTAATTCTTCATTTGATCCAAATGTAACATCGATTTCTGAGCCAGCAACTGCTAAAATTGGATTAGTATGATTTGAAGTAATTGTGAAAGAAATAATACTTGGTGCAGCGCCATCTTCTACGTTCATCCATGGGAATCCCCACAAATAACCATCACCAGTTATGACTTGGTTCACTCCGTCATAATCGTATCTAATCAAGAGACTGAGGATATCTGTAGGAATAGGTGTACTCGCATTAATGTAAGCACGGAAAATGTTATCGTCTACAAAATCACCTGTATCAATACTTGATACTGTCACAGCACTGGTATAACCACCAACTGTGAAATCGTTCTGGACTCCTGCCCAGGCAGTAGCACTATCATCAATGTTAAAATTTAAATAAACATCAATACAAACTACCTCACCAACTCCGTCAGGATCAAGTGTGATAGTGGTAAAAGGTGTAGAGTCCGTTTGTGGAATTTCTACACCATTGGTTTGTGCTACAAGAAAAGCAGCTACAAACATGGACATTAAAACTAAAATTCCTTTTTTCATAAAAATCTCCTTTTTTTTATTTTTTATTTGGTTTGTTTTTCATATCTGCGAAAATTAACGGTTTAAAATTCATTTTTTCGATGGTTAACACATTTAAAATAAAACTTCCTTTTTTCATAAAAATCTCTTTTTTTTGTTTGTTTTAATTTGTTTTTTCAATCAAAATTCGACAACTTAACTGCGATAATAACGGTTGATTTTAAAATTCATTTTTCTTATCCATAAACTTAAGTTCTGATATTAAGGTCATTTACAATTAGCTCCTCTCTTAAACTAATAAGCTATTTAATATCAAATGCAAGTAGACAAATCTCTGAAATAATTGTCAATTAAAAAATTTATATAAGTAGACAAAAATGCTTTGTTTAATGAATTTGCAAACAATTATTATAATTGGAATTAGAAATGAAATTAGGATTTATTGAGAAAAGAACGTTCTGGCTTTTAATGCTGGCATCTTTTTTTAACGGCTTTGTGATGGGTACATTCAATATCCATGATGTGGTCGCTAAAAAGGCTTTACTTGCTTTAGACTGGCAGATCACAATACTGGTAATGTTGTGGCCTCTCTCAAATCTATTTTCGATCTGGTGGGGAAAAGCACTTGAGCATTCCAAGAGTATTTCCAGATTTTTTGTTCTTACTGCTTTTATCGGCAGGCTTGTTATGCTTTTTATGTTATGGACTCATAGTTATTATTCTTATTTAATTATAATGATATTTGTATTTTCTTTCAATTCACTTCTTAGTCCTGCCCAAAATTCAATATATCAGAACAATATTTCTGCAGAGAACAGAGGTGTTTTATTTGGATATACCGCAAGTTTAGTTACGCTTATAGCAATTGCATTCAGTTATTCTGCCGGTAAGTTAATGGATATAAATGAAAACTGGTTCCGTTATATATTCTCCGTAGCCGGTTTAATGGGATGTGTAAGCTCTCTGCTGATGGCAATGATAAAGATAGAAAATAAGAAATTTGATGCAAGCAGATTGAAACTTAAACAACTATTCTTAAAACCAATTAAGCGAACTATGGATATTTTGAAGAAGAACAAAGATTTCGCTATTTTTCAAAGAAATTTTTTTATATACGGAATTGGCTTCATGATCATACTTCCGGCTATTCCCAAATTTTTGGTGGAATATCTTAAAATGGATTATTCACAGACTTTTATGGCAAAGGGAGTAATTTCACAGCTTGGAATTCTGTTTCTGGCTCCAATTGCCGGTAAGATCCACGACAAGAAAAATCCGTCATTCTTCACATTCCTTGCCTTCTTCACTTTAGGTTGTTATCCGGTAATTTTATTAATTTCCAGTTTCCTGATAGGTTCCGGAATTGAGAATTATGTTGTCTATTTTGCTTATCTCATTTTTGGAATTGGCATGTCTGCCATTGTAATTTCCTGGAATATGAGTTCCATCTTCTTTGCCGGAGGTGATGATGTTTCCATGTATCAAAGTGTTCATGTAACACTAACCGGATTAAGAGCACTGATCTTTCCATTTCTTGGATATTTAATTTTAAAATATTTTGGTGTAAAAGTTGTATTTATTATTTCGGTCAGTATGTTCTGGCTTGCTTCCATTTTAAGCTATTTAGATTACTTAAGGATATGTAAATCGGGTTCTAAATATCCGGCTCAGTTTGATAAGGTCGTAAAATATTTTCGTAGAATTGTGCCAAGAGGATAAGAATTATGCAAAATTGTAGAAAAGGCGTCTTTCTGAGAATGAACTTATATAGGTATTCAACGAAGAATCTCGTTATCAGTTTAGGTTATACCAACCGAAGTTTGTGTCATCCTGAATTCATCCTGAGTTCATCGAAGGACAAGATTGCAAAACGTTAGAACAATAAAGCACACTTTTGATAAGCTTATCACAGAGGATAATTACTGGAGGATCATTGAAAAAAATATTTTTATTTATTTTATTAATTGCTTTTAGTTTGTTAGGTGCAGATATTATAGTGGAATATAAATCTTCTTTAACACCGGAAGTTATTAAAACTACCGAAATCGACAGCACGGAATATTTTAATGTTTTTGAATTGAATAAAACTTTTAAAGCCAATATTTCAGAAGACCTCCTTGATCAGCGATTGAATGTGAATATCTACGGTGAGCAGATGATCTTTTTAATGGATTCCTCATTATTACAGTACGGATCAGATTATTTCAATATGACGCATAATATTATTCAACAAGACGGAAAATATTTTCTACCGGTTATATTTCTTACAGATCTTTTACCGCAGATATTCAGTAATTTAATGTCATGGGAGAAGGATAAACTCATTGCAAGAGCTCCGGTAGATAATTCTATTAAGCGGATAGTACTTGACCCAGGACATGGCGGTAAAGACCCTGGGGCTGTGGGATATTCCAAAAAAAATTTTGAAAAAGAAGTTGTGTTGGAACTTGCCCTGAAATTAAAGAAGAAATTAGAGCAGCAGCTTGATGTAATTGTTCTGTTATCACGCGATAAAGATGAATTTGTATCTTTGCAGCAGCGAACAAAATTTGCTAATGAAAACAGTGCAGATCTATTCATTTCACTTCATTGTAATGCCCATCGGAATTCCAAGATTAATGGTATTGAAGTTTATTATTTATCTACTGCTAAAACAGATGAAGCCAGAGCTGTAGAAGCTATGGAAAATCAGGTTGTTTATGAATATGAAGGTGGAAAGGAAGCAGTTAAAAAATATGATGATCTTGCCTTTATTTTAGCAGATATGGCTCAGAGTGAACATCTGGAAGAGAGTTATAATTTGGGGGCAAATCTTCAATCCGCACTTGTAAGTGCTACAGAAGCTTATAACCGCGGTGTAAAGCAAGCTAATTTTTATGTGTTGCGTGGTGCATTTATGCCATCAGTATTACTTGAATTCGGTTTCCTTTCAAATAAAGAAGAAGAGAAAAAGCTGATAAACAGTTCATATCAGGAAAAACTTATTGATTCAGTATTTACTGGTATTAAAGATTTCAAAATGAAATATGATCAAATGCAATAAGAGAATTTTAAAAAAAATATTATAAATATTTTGACAGAAAATACCGCTAACTTTTTCTGACTCCGAAAATTATAAATATGGAGGAATAAATGCCAAATCACGTATCTTGCGAAAAAAGACTTAGACAAGAGAAGAAGCGTTCAGCTGGTAATCATTATGTGAAAATGACGATTAACACGTTATCTAAGAAAATGAGGAGTGATATTTCTATTGAAGAGAAAGAAAAACTCTTAACAGAAGTATACTCACAACTGGATAAAGCTGCAAAGAATCACGTTATTCACAAAAGAACAGCTTCTAGAAGAAAGGCTAGGATCTCTGCATATTTCAATGCTCAAAAAGCAGAACAAAAAGAGAAAAAATAATAACTGATATAAAGAACTGGCAGGCATATTTTATGCCTGCCTTTTTTATTATAAAGTTCCTTCTGATATGGAGTAGTTAATGGATACAAACCTAATCATTTATATATCAGTTTTATTATTTATTGTAGTTTGTGCAATAATCATTGTAACAGTTATAAAGAAAAAGAAAACTTCAAACAATGAAATTGATGAAAAGCAGGAAAGTTTAAAAGACAAACTTGCTAAAACAAAAAATGGTTTACTTGGTAAGTTGGCAGAGATCGTTAACCTGCGTGGTAAAGTGGACGATGATTTGATGGATGATCTTGAAGAAATGCTGCTTCAAGCCGATGTCGGTGTGCAGGCAAGCGGTGATATAATAAACAGTTTAAAAGAAGAGATCAGACTTCAAAAAATTACATCTGCAACTGAAATTCAGAAACATCTGGAAAATATAATTCGCCAATTGCTTCTTAAAGATTACGGAAGAGAAGCTGACCATTTGCAATATAACAATGTAAAACCTTTCGTTGCTCTTTTTACAGGCGTGAATGGAGTAGGTAAAACTACAACTATAGCGAAACTAGCGAAGCGTTTTACTGAAAACGGAAAGAGCGTATTAATGGTTGCTGCCGATACATTCAGAGCTGCTGCTATTGATCAGCTTGCTATTTGGGCAGAAAGAACAGGTGCAGATATTATGAGACAGCAGGAAGGAAGTGATCCATCTTCTGTTGTGTATGACGGTATGATGAAAGCATTGAATAAAAATTATGATGTAGTGCTGATCGATACAGCCGGTAGACAGCACACAAAAGTTAACTTGATGAACGAACTCTCCAAGATAAAAAGAACTATTAAAAAGGTGGTTCCTGAAGCCCCACATGAAACATTACTTGTGGTTGATGCAACTACGGGTCAAAATGCAATTATACAGGCGGAATTATTCAATAAGGCAACTAAACTTTCAGGACTGGTTCTTACAAAATTGGATGGAACAGCAAAAGGTGGGATCGTAATTGGAATAAAACATCAGCTTGATATTCCTGTTAAACTTATCGGAGTGGGTGAAACCTACAACGATCTTCGTGATTTTGATATTAATGAATTTGTAGAAGCAATATTTGAATAAATAGCCACTGACCAATACTGACTAAAAGCAAGAAATACGAAAAATGTCATTCCCACGATTGAAATCGTGGGTTGTATGAACTCGTTTGCAAGTTGAACTTGCAAATGCAATTGTGTTGATAAGTTCAACTTATCAACAAGAGGATCACAAAAGTAGGGTCAAGCCTCCGAATAAACCGAATAACAATCAGACGATTAAAGGTAATCGTCCCTACTTTTCCAAACTATAAAGTAACTTAATTTCATCTTTCCATATCGTCGGTCATACCTACTTCAGGAATTATCATGACATTTTTAGCTAAAGAATATTTACATTGAAGATATGTGCTCATGGCTGTATTTGGATCATCCAGTTCATCAGAATCTGATGTAATATAACCTATACCTGCTTTTAGAATCGAACTTATTGAAAACAGCCCTCGACAATTGTCAAGGGCTGTTAAGAATTAATACAATCTAATACAATTATTTCTATTTTATGTTTAAATCGAAATCTGCTTGAAGATTAAGACCAAAATACATGCGCGATCCTTCTGCAACACCATTTTCATTGTCTTGTTCATCGATCATACCAATTTCCGGCATGATGAACATTTTCGGGTGAAGATTGATTTTGGCGTTCAAATAAGCTGTCATGGCTGTGTTCGGATCGTCGTAGTCATCACGATCCGTACCTGAAAAACCACCTCCAGCCATGAAAGCAGTCTTATCGTTCAACTTGTACATAAATTCTAAAAATCCTGCAGTTGTTGTAGCATTTAATATTTCTTCTTCCACAGGATCCCAGGCTGCATATCCACCAGTTGCGCCACTTAGAATGCCATAGTCAGATACGTTCTGTCCCAAACTTCCTTGTGCGAGAATTGTTAGATCACCCATGCAATACTTGGCAGTTAAAGCAGCAACATAAGCAAGAACTGATTCATCCAATCCAGGTAAATCTTCATTGTACTTGCACATATTCACACCGAAAGTAGGGTGAAGCATCAGGTTATCAAAGTTAAATCTCATTCCAAGATTTACTTTTGGTAATAGTGCATCAATGATGTCTTCTCTATCTAGTCCCATTAAAGATGCTGCTCCAATTGGATCAACCAGTTTCGGTTGCATCAAGATGAGATAAGCACCGTTATCCATAGAAAGTTTTATCATTGGATTACGTGAATCGTAAGTAAGACCATAACCGATCATCAGGTTTTCGCTGGCAGAAACAATTGAAGTTGCCTGATTGGGAAGATCAAAGAAACCTGTGTAATACTGACCAACTAGAACATTTAACATTCCAAAATCGTATTCACCCCAGACTTGCCTGAGATTTACTCCAGTTCGACACATGGAAACTTCGATCTTACCAGTGTAATCTTCTCCTGCAAAGTTAACTCCAAACCTGCTGGTACTAAATAGATCATAATGAAGAACAGTTCGCTCTGCAATTCCACTATTATAATCTTTGTCCTGCATATCATACCAATACCCAATTCTGGCATTTCCAAAGAAATCTACTGCTGATAATACAGAACCCGCCAGAAACACAACCGCTAATACAAAAACAATTTTTTTCATAAATTAATTTCCCTCATTTTTTTCACTGTTATATTACTATACGCCCCACTTCTTCAAAATCTTATCATAGGTTCCATCTGCTTTTATCTTATCCAAAGCAGCTTGTAATTTCATTACAATTGAATCCGGAGTGGATTTATTAACAGCCAGAAAATAACCGTCTTTGGTTAGGTCTTCCAAAACATAAATTCCTTTGATTTCTTCAGGTTTGGTTCCAGCTTCATTAACTGCATAATTGGCAACTGCATCTGGCATAGGCCAAAAATCAATTTCTTTGTTCTTCAGTTTGGCCAAATTTGCTGTATTGTTTTCAGCAACAATCAGTTGTTCACCTATTACAAAACCTTTAGATTGAAAATATGCCTCCCGTGCATCACCTTGAGTGATCCCGATTTTGTAGTTTTTCAGATCTTCTACGGAAGTGATCTCGATTTCACAATCTGCCAAGGCAAACACGGAATAGTTTGCAGGTGAAATTGTTCCAACCCAATTAAAAAGGTCTTCACGGCTTTCCATTCTGCTGGTAGAAAACAGCATACAGTTTTTTGTGCTTAATGCTTGATCATAAGATTCTTTCCAAGGATTAACCTGAATCTCATAAGCGATACCTGTTTCGGCAAGAATGGCTTTCATAACCTCTGTTGATAAACCAGTTACTTCTCCATTCTTCGTGAAATTAAAAGGTGGAAATTCTTCAGTCAATACTACCAGATTCTCTTTGGCGCATGACAAAGTGAGTACAATGCAAAGTAACAAAACAATTTTGATTCCTGTTTTCATCTTTTCTCCTTATTTAATAAGGCGTAATATTATTTTTAAACTTTTACTCGTAAAGCATTATATTAATAGTTCGAATATTAAATGAGTTAAATAAATGTTTTTAATGTGAATGTTACATTAAGTATAAGAATCTTCTGCATGCTGAGAGTTATCTAATCCTGCTGTTTCGTGTTTTTTCGATACTCTTGCGACAGTAATCTTATTAATGATCCAAAGCATAAATTATTTTTGATATTTGACTCGTATAGATTTTTCTTTTTAAAGAAAATATTTGGAAGAAGTTTAAGAAAAACTGTATAACTGTTCAATTTCTTCTGCCCAGATGTCAGAATTGGGAGTTTCTAGAACTAATGGAATTTCATCAAACCTGGAATCCTGCATGATGAATCTGAATGCATCTATCCCGATAAATCCTTTACCGATGCTTTCATGACGATCTTTTCGCGATCTAAATTCCTTTTTGCTGTCATTCAGATGCATTCCTTTTAAATACTTGAAGCCTACTATTCTATCAAAATCTGCAAAAGTTTTTTCAAAAGCCTCTTTAGTACGAATATCATATCCAGCAGTGAAGCCATGACAGGTATCGATGCAAACACCAATTCTAGATTTATCTTTAACATTATTAATTATCTGCGCTAAGTGTTCAAATTTATAGCCAACATTGTTCCCTTGTCCGGCTGTATTTTCTATAACTGCTGTTACATAATCAGTTTCAGAAAGAGCCCAATTAATAGAATCTGAGATGGTTTGCAAACATTTGGTTTCCGAATATTGTCCCAAGTGAGAACCAGGATGGAAATTCAAATATTTGAGACCGAGTTGTTCACAACGCTTTAGTTCGTCTAAAAATGCCTTTTGCGATTTGATAAGTTTTTCACTTTCCGGATGACCAAGATTTATCAAATAGCTATCATGCGGTAAAATGTACTCAGGTGAAAATCCTTCTTTCTTACAATTTTCTTTGAACAAATTTATGTTCTCATCTGTGAGCGGTTTTGAATACCACTGTCTTTGATTTTTTGTGAAGAGGGCGAATGCTTTAGCACCTATCACTTTTGCATTTAAGGGTGTATTTTCCACACCACCAGCTGCGCTTACATGTGCTCCAATATATTTCATCTATTACTCCTTTGTATATTTTCGAATAATTTATCTAACTTGATCTCATCAAGTTTGTCATCAGTTCGCACTCCACTGCAAAGGTCAATTCCAAAAGGATGAACCTGGTTTATTGCATCACTGATATTGTTCGGTTTTATCCCACCTGCAAGAAAAATTGGAATATCCAATTTTTCTCTAATCGTGTTACTAATTTCCCAATTGTGAGTTTTTCCAGTTCCACCTAACTCTTTAATTTGTTTTGATTGATTACCAGAATCCAGTAAAATTGCATCTACATCGTTTTGAATTGCGAGCGCCTCTGTAATGCTTTCTTCCCCTGTTACGTGAATAACCTGCACAATTGCAATTCCTGGAAGAGCATTCTTTAAATCTTTGTGTATACCAATCTTCAAACTGTCGCAGAGCTGGATTGTATTGGTTCGGCAATATTTGTTTTGTTTAATTATTTCGTTAACATCCTGTTTGGAAGTTAATAAAAATGTTGCAATTGGTGGAGGTACAGAGGCTGCTATCAGCTTGATAGTTTCCATTGAAATCACACCAGGTCCACTTGGCATTTCTGAAACTAACCCAATTGCTGATGCTCCCATTTTTATTGCCATTTCTGCTTCTTCTAAACTGCTTATACAACATATTTTGATTCTGGGATCAAAAACTTTTTTCACGATTTCCCTCCATTGCTCTACAAAAAGATAAATGAAATTGCGATCATTAATGTCAAAATATTTGTTATATTTTATTTTGTTTTAGAAAAATCACTTTACAATACTACAGCAAATAGCTGGTTTTGATGCATAGCAAGGAGAAAACTATGAAACAGAAATTAATAGAAGCTGCAAAGAAGGTATCGGAAAATGCTTATGTCCCATATTCCGGATTTCAGGTTGGTGCAGCATTACTTACAGAATCGGGTAAAATATTCACAGGCTGCAACGTTGAAAACTCATCTTACGGATTAACAAATTGTGCCGAAAGAACAGCTATCTTTAAGGCTGTATCCGAAGGTGAGACGAACTTTAAAGAGTTAGTCATATTTTCTAATACAGAAGAATTATTTTATCCCTGTGGTGCTTGTCGGCAGGTTATTTCAGAATTTTCATCCGATCTTAAGATCACAATAGTTTCCTTAACTGATGAGTTTGAAACGAGTATAAGAGATTTATTACCACACGGTTTTAAATTATAGAAGAAGCACAATTTTAGATTGAAAAATTTAATTACAATCAATATCTATAATGTTGTCATGGTGAGACCTTCGGCGCGCTCAGGACAGGGCTTAGTCGAACCATAAGTGTATAATCATTTGTGTTGCTCCTTCGACTATGCTCAGGATGACACGAACTCAGGATCAAATCTTGGATAAAAAAAGCGGGTAGTAAAACCCGCTTTTAAATATCTAAGATAACTTCAGAAAATTCTAATTATAATATTCACTTCTATTATCAATAATTTCAGCATTTTCTTTTAAATTCTTAAACCATTCATTCAAATGCTCATCCTCTGCTTTTGTTTGAGCTTTTTCCATAAGTTCGTCCTGATCTTTTTCGAATTTATCCATATCAGGATGAGTGCGAGCTTTTACTAAAGCAATATAGGAAGCTCTTTCGCCATTAATAACATCAGTGTATTCTCCGGCTTTTTTTTCCAGGATAGCTTCATTTAGAACTTCATCATTCCCGATTTGTTTAAATGTGTTGTCAATTTTCACATTCAATGCTTCAATAATTTCAAATCCTTCAGACTCAGCATTTTTCATATAATCTACCGCATTAAATTTATTTGCAAATTCAATGGCATTTGTTTGCGATATCTCTTGTTGCTTTTCTTTTTTTACTATACTTTCGATTTGTCGTTTAGCATCTTCAAATACTTGATAATGTTCTCCAATAATAAATGATACTTCGCACAGAAGATAATTGCCGTCATCTTTGAAAACAGGTTCAGCAAGTTTTCCTATTTTGTTTTCAAAAGCAAATTTAACAAGTTCATCATTTTTGCCAATACCACCAATATATTTTGCTGATTCGTAAATTTCTTTTGTCTCAGTGATCTCATAAGCAAGTTCTTCAGCTGCTTTATCTAAACCAAGATCTTGTGCATTTGTATAAAGGTCATTTGCTAAAATTTCCAGATTATTTTTTGTTGCTTCAGAAGCTTCTTCTTTTAGGAGTATATGACTTGCCTTGATTTCTTCTACACCATCTTTCGTTCGTTTATCATAAAGCTTGATAATATGCCAACCAAATCTAGAATGAACTGGTTCACTGATATCACCTATATTTAACTGGAATGCTACCTTTTCAAAAGCGGGGACCATCTTTCCTTTAGCAAAATAGCCCAAGTCTCCACCTTGTGGTGCGGAAGGTCCTTCGGAATATTTCTTAGCAAGTTCAACAAAATCTTTGTTGCTAATAGCAAGATTGTATATTGAATCAACTCTTATTTTCACAAGTTTTATATCAGCTTCACTCGGTTTTAGATTAACAGCTACATATTTTAGTTTTCTGGCAGGTTCTTTTTTGAATTCTTCCTTATTCTCTTCGTAATATGTCTGCATATCTTCGTCAGTTACTTCTATATCTTTCATCTTATTAGGATTAAAAAATATTATATCTGCATCAGCAAGATTGTTATCGTCAATGTATTGTTCTTTAACTTCTTCAACCGTAACTGTTACTTCAGACTTTACATTATCATAGAGTCTCTGATATGGAAGAGTTCCTCTGATACGGCTTTCCAACCAGTTTGCGAATTCAGGATTTTCCATAAGAAGTGTTTCATATTTTACATAATCAAATTTTTCATCAGTTTGGAATTGTGGAATGCTTATGATATCTTCTGCCGGATTTTTCAATTCCTCTATAATATCGTCATCAGTAATTTTTATGTGACGTTTTTTTACAGCTTTATCAAATAAGATTTGTTGCACAAGCTGATTCCAAGTTTGATCATTCAGCTGTTTTGCAGTTTGTTCATCAATTTCTTTATCGGGATTTTGTTGAGCAAAACCAGCATACGCATTTTGTAAATATTCGCTAAAATCATTCGGGTAAATCTTTTTTCCTGCGATACTTCCCACAAATGGTTTTTTAATAAAAATACTGGTAATTCCACCAATTGCCATTGAAATAATAAAAACAGCAGCAATTACTAAAACTATCCACGAACCATGTTTTCTAAATCCTTGTAACATTATACTTCCTCCAAAAATATTTTATATATTTTATTTAATTTGTGCAATAACTAAAATCTATGATATTTATTCAAGCTTTTTTTTGTGAATCAATGAATTAAAGTTTCGGAAATTATTCAAAAAGGCTTGGATAGCAGTATTGTATAAGATAAATAAGAATTTGATTTACAAATTATTAATATCGGTATATTTAGGCTTGACAGGATTAGTGATGCTCAGAGTTTTGAAATTCACGCAAACAAAAAAGGGGGTGATTTCTTTGCCAAAAGTTATTGCTAAAAATGGTGAATCTTTTCAAGTACTGCTTAGAAGATTCAAAAAGTCTTGCGAAAGAGCTGGTCTTTTATCTGACCTTAAGAAGATTAAATATTACGAAAAACCAAGTGTAGTTCGCAAAAAAGAGAAAAACGAACAAGTAAGAAAGGCTATGAAGCGTCTTAGAAAACAAAGACGTTTTTCCTAGAGATATGCTCACACGAATTAATATTGATCTAAAAAAAGCAATGCAAAAGAAGGACAAAGAAATGCTTAAAGTTCTTCGTGCTTTGAAATCTGCAGTTCAATATAAGAAGCTTGAACAAAAAAAAGAGCTTACTGATGATGAGGTTATTTCTGTATTTAAGATTCAGGTTAAACAACGCCAGCAGGCAGCTGAACTTTATATACAGGGTAATCGCCCAGAACTTGCAGAAATTGAGAATAGAGAGATTGAGATCATCAAAGTTTATTTACCGGAAGAAATCTCCGAAGCTGAATTAGAAAAAGAGGTCAGTGATGCTATTGTTCATCTCAATGCTGGTTCTATGAAAGATATGGGAATTGTAATGAAGTATCTCAAAGAGAAACTTGGTAGTAATGTAGATGGGAAAAGCTTAAGTGCAATTGTTAGAAGAGAATTGCTAAGCTGATCAGTAATCAATAGAGTTTAAATAATTTGTGGGGGAGATGGTATCTCCCCTTTTTACTCTAAATAACTGTTTATAAAAAACAAAGGATGGAAAAATGGGTATTCTTGATATTATTCTCAGTGTCTTTTTTTTAATTTTATTTTTTTACGGATTGAGCAGAGGTTTTATTAAAAGCATTATTAGTCTTTTAAGTTTGGTTGTTATCGTTTTACTAATTGCCAAAACTGGCCATATAATTAAGGGATTGCTTATTATAAAGTGGGGATTTAATGAAACACTGGCTATTATATGTTCTTATATTCTGATTATTTTGGTAACTATATTAATAGCTAAAATCGCAATAAAGATCTTACTAATGATAATAGAATTTCTTAAATTAAAATGGTTAGATAGATTTTTGGGTGCAATCTTGGGTGTTATTAACGGTGCACTTATTATTGCCATTATCCTTCTTCTGCTAAACCTGTTACCATTTGAGGAGCAAATCCGTGATTTTACATCTTCTTCTAAAATAACAACAAATATTCGTAACGTTACGGATAAAATTGAGTTAAAATATCCTGGGTTAAAAGAAAAAATGCAGAACACTGGAAAGGATATTGATAAGACCTCAGAAATGATTGAGAAACTGATTAAGGACAATATAGACAAATAAATGAATTCACATAAGCAACTCGAGTTTGATAAGATAAAAGAATATCTAGTGCGGGAATGTCATTCTCAGCTTGGAAGCAGAAAGGCATTAGACCTACGGCCATTAAGCACGATTGCAGAGATCACTTATAAACTTGAGCTAACCTCAGAGATCCAAATTTTATTAAAAAAAGGCATCTCACATAATTTTGAAAATATTTCAGACATTGAAGAAATAATCTCTGAACAAAAACATCAAACTTATAATTTTGAAGAATTCCAACAAATATATTTTAATGTTTCATGCGCAAATAGAATCTCAAAGAACATTGAAGAATTAAATGATCATCCTCAATATTTGAAATTCGTTAACAGGATAATTCCACTTGATGATATCGAGTTAAGATTTAACCAGATATTTGAAAGCGATGGTGAAGTTAAAGATAATGCATCATCGGCTCTTGCATCGATCAGAAGAAAAAAGAAGCAAGTAAGAAAAAATCTGGTTTCCACTCTTAATAAAAAAGTTGAAGCTCTTTCTGCCAGGAAATTTTTGCACGATAGCATTGTCACTCAGCGTAATGGCAGATATGTAATTCCCATAAAAGAGGGAGCATTTCCATTTGTTCAGGGAATTGTGCATGGACGTTCTTCCAGCAAATCTTCAATTTATATGGAACCTCATGAGATAGTTGGATTAAATAATGATCTTGAACTTATGTCCAGCGAAGAAAAACAAGAAATCTTCCGAATATTTAAAGAATATACAGAGATGATACTTGATCATAAAAGTGTATTATTGGAAGAAATTATCTATCTTCAAGAATTAGATTTCTTCTTTGCGGCTGCTCGTTTAGCTAATCGACTCAAAGCAGAAAAACCGGTACTTTCAGAAAAATCTCAAATTAAATTGAAGAATGCCAGACATCCGCTTCTAATACTTGCTTTTGAAAAATTTGAAGATGTGATCCCCTTTGATCTGGAACTTGGATATGATTATAATTTGCTTTTAGTTTCAGGTCCGAATACCGGTGGAAAAACCGTTACCTTAAAAACTGTGGGAATACTTACCTTAATGGCGAGATCTGGTTTGCCTATTCCAGCCGATCCTCATAGTATAATTGGTTCATTTGATTCAATTCTTGCTGATATTGGAGATAGCCAGTCGTTGGAAAATTCCCTAAGTACATTTTCTTCTCATATTAAGAATATCAGAGAAATGACAGAAAGCATTAATTCTAAAATACTAGTTCTTATCGATGAGATAGGTGCTGCGACAGACCCTGAACAGGGATCGGCTTTAGCTCAGGCTATTCTTGAGAACTTGGCAGAAAATAATGCAGTAGGTGTTATCAGTACACATTATACATCGCTTAAAGTTTTTGCAGAGAAACATGAAAAGTGCATAAATGCAGCAATGCAGTTTGATCCTGCCAAACACAAACCTACTTATCAATTCAAACTTGGTTTACCCGGAAATAGTTTTGCTATTGAGGTTGCATTTCGGCTTGGTTTACAAAAAGATCTTATTGAAAGAGCAAAAAAATTAACCGGCAAACAAAATGTTGAATTAACTGAATTGATAAAAAAAATGTCGGAAGAGAAAAAATCTCTTTCACGCCAATTATACCAGTTTGAATTGAAAACCGCACTTTTGAATCAGAAAATTTCCGAACACCAAGATCAGATCAAAACTCTGGAAAAAGACAAAAAAGAGATCAAGAAGAAGTCTTTACGCGATGCTCGTGAATTCTTAACATCCATGCAAAAAGAATTGAACATGGAAATTAAAGATATAAAACGTTCTAATAAAAGTGAGAAAAAAGATAAATTTGAAAGATCTTTAAAAAAAGTGACACAGCTTAATCGCGATTTGAGTAAGGAAGAAGAACAGCTTTCCGAAATCTCACGTGAATCAGTCAGCAATCCGAAGATCGGAATGAAGGTTTGGCTTAAAGAGATGGAAATGGAAGGTGAAATAGTTGAGATCTCAGAAAAGAAAATCAAAGTCGATATGGATGGAATTTTTCTTAATACAACTTCAGATCGACTTTATCTGATTACAGAGAAAAAAGTAAAAAAAACAAATAAGAATAAATTCATAAATATTCCTAGAAATGATGCAAAAATGGAATTGAAAATTATAGGACTTCGATTCGAAGAGGCTTTACCTGAAATCGAAACTTTTATTGATAATGCTGTTGTAAACGGACTACTCATGATACGTATCGTGCATGGAAAAGGAACTGGAGCACTGCGTTCAAAAGTTAGAAATTATTTGCGAACAAATAATAACACAGAAGAATTTTTCTCACCTCCTCCAGAAGCTGGTGGAAGTGGTGTGACCGTAGTGAAGATCAAGGAATAGGGGAGGAATAATGGATCAGCATGTTATTGATGAAATTATTGAAAGAAATGATATAGTTGATGTTATCAGTAGCTACATTCCTCTTAAGAAAACGGGTAGTAATTTTAAAGCTCGTTGCCCGTTCCATGATGAGAAAACAGCATCTTTTGTCGTAAGTCCTAAAAAACAGATCTACAAATGCTTCGGTTGCGGTAAGGGTGGAAATGTAATAACTTTTGTACAAGAATTCGAGAAGATATCGTTTCCCGAAGCTTTAAGAAAACTTGCTGCACGCGCAGGTATAACCGTACAGCAGACGATAGGAAGTAAGAGCAAAGATTCTAAACGTGATCTGATCTATAAGATATATGAGATTGCTACTGGATATTTCTATAAAAATTTAATAGAACATGGAAACAATGCATTAGAATATCTGATTGAAAGAGATATTAAAGACGAAACTATAAAAAAATTCAAACTAGGATTTGCGCTCAATTCTTACGGCGGATTGCGCAACTATCTTCTTAAGAATGATATTAATGAAAAGATCCTTGCAACAACAGGCTTATTCACTTTCAAGAACAATGATTTATTCCGTGAAAGGATAATGTTTCCGATCCATTCGTCATCTGGTAAAGTAGTAGCATTTGGTGGAAGAAAACTGTACGAAAATCAATCAGGTGGTAAATATGTAAATTCGCCAACAACTGATATTTACACAAAAGGAAATGAGCTCTATGGACTTTTTGATACTAAATATACGATTTCTAAAAAAGATAATGCTCTGATCTGTGAAGGATATACAGATTTCCTGAGACTTTATGAAAGTGGTTTTACAAATTCCGTTGCCTCTCTGGGCACCTCTCTAACCGATTCTCAAATAAGTATTTTAAGTAGATTCACTGAAAATATTTATATGTTGTATGATGGGGATAGCTCAGGTAGGAAAGCCGCTGTTCGTGCTGCTGGAAAGATATTAGGTAAAGGGCTTAATGTAAAAATTATTGGATTACCCAAGACAGATGATCCTGACAGCTACATCAGAAATAATGGTGCATCCAGTATGCAGGAAATGATAGATAAAGCAAAACCTCTCGCTGAATTTTTAAAGGATGATGAAGTTATTGGTGTTGATAAAAAAGGTAAACTTTCTGTTCTATTTGATATTCTTAATGAAATAGAAGATGAAATTGCTCAAGAACTGTTAATTCAGGATATTGCAGAGACGTTTGGATTGTCCGAGCATGCAGTATCTTCCAAGATAAGAAAAAAAAGAAGATCATTTAAAAAAGAAACCGAAGGTACAGAAATTTCTGAAATAGAGCATTTTACAGAAGAACGAGCAATTATATTATTAATTATTAATAATGAACTGTTATATAAAAAAGTTGCGCAAGAGATAGATTTGAGTTATTTTTTAACTGAAAAGTATAGAAAAATTTATAAAATAATCTTGGAGCATATAGAAGATATGGGTAATATTCCTGCTTTAATAAGCAAGATAGATGAAGAAGATACTAGAAATATGCTTACAGAACTTTCTATGTCAGATATTCCCACGCAAACTATTGATGATGCTATCATCGCACTTAAAACCAGAAAGTTTCATATAGATCTTAAGATAATAAATGCAGAAATACTAAATGATCCTACGAATATGGATCTGTTTACAAAGAAGAATGAGTTAAAAAGAGAAATATTAAAAATAAATAAAAAAGTGGTTAGAAGAACTTTGTACTAAGGAGACTAAATGCTTAGTTATAATGAGTGTATTAAAAAACTAATTCAAATAGGTAGGAAAAATAATGATCTGCTTACTTTTAAGCAAATCAATCAGGTCCTGCCTAATAGCCCAATCTTCCTTGATAAGATCGAACAAATTATTTCTGATCTTGTAGAAGATGGCATTGATCTCATCGACGAAACTCAAAAACGGGTTACAAAAAAGAAAATATCCCTAAAGAAAACAAGAGCAACCAAAAAGTTCCACAATAGGAAATATTATGATGATCCGGTGAGGATGTATCTTGGAGAAATGGGACGTGTTCCACTTCTGGATCGTGAGGGAGAAGTACGGATTGCCAAAAAGATCGAGAGCGGACAGCAACATATTAATAAAAATATTTTTAAAAGTGGAAGTACTCTTCGTGAGATGGAAAATTTTATACACCGTTATCGTGAAAAGAGGGTTAAGATTGATCAGATATTTAAGATCGAATATGGAACTTGGATGGATAAATCTCAAGAAGCTAACCTTGTAAATGAATTTGAACAGGTTATCAGAGGAACAAAAGCAATATTTGAAAAAATTGGTGAAATGATCGACAGTAGTGATATTGATGAAGACGAAAACCTTTTAGATCAGGAATTGATAGATACACAAAGAATAAAACTTATCGAAATATTTGGTATTTTAAAATACAATGAAAAACTCTTAAAGAGAATGGTTTACCGTATTCGGAGCCTTGTAGATAGAATTAAAGACAGTCAAAAAAGTATTACACATCTTTCTAAGATCAGAAAATATTCCTTGGATGAAATTTGTACTTACGGTAGAAAAGCCAATAAATCTGAAGAAGATTATAAATTAGTTTTTGAAGAAACCAAAATAGAACCTGACGTATTTGTTGAGACGTTGCGTAAAATCAAAAATGCAAGAAGAAAAATACGCCGTGTGGAACTTGAAACTCGTATGACAGCTGATGAAATGATCGGTTTGCTGGATGAAATCGAACGTGGCGAGAAAATGAAGGAACGATCAAAGAATGATATGATCGAAGCCAATGTCCGCTTAGTTGTCAGTATTGCAAAGCGTTATAATAATCGTGGCTTGGATTTTCTTGATTTGATCCAGGAAGGCAATACCGGACTTATGCGTGCGGTTGAGAAATATGATTATCGTAAAGGTTTCAAATTTAGTACCTATGCCACTTGGTGGATAAGGCAGGCGATAACACGTGCAATTGCAGATCAAGCTAGAACTATCAGAATTCCAGTTCACATGATCGAATCTATAAATAAAGTTAAAAGAGCAAGCAGGAAATTACTGCAGAAACTTGGAAGAGAACCATATCCTGAAGAAATAGCAGTTGAACTTGATATTCCTGTTGAAAAGATAAAGAATATTTTGGCGATAACTAAAGAACCTGTATCGTTGGATAATCCAATTGGTCATGAGGATGAGGATAGTTTGCTGGGTGATTTTATAGAAGATAAATCCACGATCTCACCTGAAAGAATGGCTGAGAGAACTCTACTCAAGAAACAGGTTGATGATGTTCTTAAAACTTTAACTTCACGTGAGGAAAGGGTAATAAGATTACGTTTTGGAATTGATGATGGATATCATAGAACTTTGGAAGAGGTTGGAAACATCTTTAGTGTTACACGTGAGAGGATCCGACAGATCGAAGATAAGGCTTTGCGTAAATTACGCCATCCCACCAGAAGTCATGTGTTAGAAAAATTCATAGATAACTTTAATATAAAGTAATTTATACACTAGGAAATTCTTGACATAAAATCGGGTCATTTTGTTTTTACAATCTTAAAATTAATAAGTGGGGCCTATAGCTCAGTTGGTAGAGCTTCCGGCTCATAACCGGACGGTCAGAGGTTCGATTCCTCTTGGGCCCACCAGATATAAAAAGCCGCTCATCGAGCGGCTTTTTATTATTTAACTTACAATCTTTTATTACTTTTACCTTTCCTATTTCAACAATATCATCTTTTTTACAGAAGTATAATCAGTAGCATATATTTTATAGAAATAAACACCCGAACTTACTGATTTTCCTGCATCATCGGTTCCATTCCAGATAATTGAGTGTTGACCGGCAGAAAGATTTTCATCAACCAGAGTTTTCACTTTCTCACCTTTGATGTTGTAAACTTCGATCAAAGTCCTCTCTGTTGTATTCAAAGAAAACTTGATAGTTGTTTCTGGATTAAACGGATTCGGATAGTTATCATGCAATTCTGTAACTAATGGCAGAATATTTCCAGCATTAGTTGGATCGTGAATAATTTCAACCGGATCGCTCATTTCACTTTCCCAACCCCCATCGTACAGAGCTGTTAATTCGTATTCGTAAGTTCCGGCTGGAACGTTTGCATCAAGGTAAAAATCATTACTGATCTCATTTGCGATCACCACACCATCACGATATAGTATGTAAGAATCAAATGCTCTTGCCGCAGTTGGAGCATCCCAACTTACATAGATATCTGCATCTTGAGACTCTGCTTCAATACCAGTGGGAGCAGGAAGAATGATAGATACTTCAACAGGACCTACAGGAACAGATTCACCTTCATCGTAGTGAGCTACGATTGTGTATTCGTAATTTCCTGCATCAAGGCCAGAATCAATGAAATAGTAAGTAGATGCAAACCCAAAGAAAACCTCTATTCCACCTCGATACACAAAGAAACCAAGCAGTTCACGTGAGTTATCGATAGGTATTTCCGGTAATTTGACACCTTTTCTGCTAAGATTATTTTGTTTAGTCTTACCATGTTTAGCAGCATCACCCACAGCAATGGCATCACCATTAGGGGCTTCCCAGGTAACCATCACATCATTGAAATCTTGAACTTCTGCTGCGAAGTTGTTTGGTGGATTGAATGGATCAACTGCAATAGAAACATCATCAAAGAACCAGTGGTTAATCTGTGTAGTACTTCCACTAAAAAAGAAAGCTAATTGGAAAGTAGAAGAACCAACATCTGGCGTCTGTACACTCAGTGATGCAGTTTCTGGTCCGATATCACCGGATGGAAATACTTCATCAACAATATTCCAGGTAACACCCCCGTCACTTGTAGTAGCTATACCAATTGAATATCCGGTTCCCAGATAATCCCACATATATTGCTTATACTCAAGATCTAGAACAACAAGGCCTGTTGTTTCAAAAATTGGTGATTTAAAATATGACAAACCATTGAACATTGGATTCCAATTGAAATCGATTTCCGGTGATGTTCCACCGGCATAATTATTGTAGAGTATTCCCCAATTAGCATCACCCCCACCTTGAACTGTCCAGTTATCTAGACCGTTTGAAAAATCATCCGTAAAGGGAAGTGAACCAGAAGGTTCAAAATATGTAAACTGATATTCTACCGGAACAGATTCACCTTCATCATATAATGCTGTAACTTCTGCCAGATAGGTAGTACCGTGCACCAGATCTGTAAATGGGTAGTAAAGGCCTGTAGTCCATGTAACGTAAGCACCATCAAGATAGATATTATACCCGAGAAGATTATCAGTATTATCATTTCCATTTTTATATGAATCAACAGGAAGGCCTATTTGATTGAAATCTCGAGCTGTTGCTGCTTTTGTTGAAATAGCAACACTGCTGTTATTGTTATTATAAGTTACAATACGAGTTCGTCCTGCAGCGTCTGTTTGGGATCCATATAATCCAAAGCTCAGATTATGGTCTACATTATCAGGCTCTGGCCAGTGAACAGAAGCAGCTACCCAGTCAATGCATCCGCTACCGAATCCATCACCCGGATTTCTCCAGTAAAATTCATAACCGATTGTTGGAGCTGCTTGCCGTCTCCAAAACCATTGTCCGTAAGATGCATATTCAATGTCTCCCTGAGCAGCCATCCAATATGTTCCTTCGGTGAATTGAGTATCTGGAATGAAACAATCTATGTTTCCATCTTCACCAAAAGCTGATGCAACATCAAGATATTCGAACAGTAAAGTACCAGGCATTCCAGCATTGTCATCGTAGAAACAGATGTTAGCTAATTCCATTGGGCTAGATGGACCTGTTCCTAAAATTACAACCTGGTTTATTATCCAGGTTTCACCTGCAGGGACCACAAATTCATCTGCAGCTTCAGCATCATACTCTTCATAACCATCTCCGAAAGCCTGAGCAGAAATTCCACCTTCATTAGATATGAAATCTAATTGAGTGTGAAGACCAACAGGTGCCGGTCCATTCGCAGCATCCCAGGTTGCATAACCAGATTCTGTTACAAACAAATTTGATGGTGGATCAAGTGGACCCGGATTGAAGGTAAACTGATAATCAATAGGATCAGATTCACCCGGATCATCATAAACAGCTGTAACTTCCGCCAGATAAGTTGTAGCATTTACTAGACCTGTAAATTGATAGAACAGGTCAGTGATATAAGTAACGAAAACACCATCAAGATAAATATTATAACCGGTCAATACATCAGACAATGGGTCAGCTTTTATGCTTCTTTTGGTATCTATAGTTGTTCCACCCGGTGCATCCCAGGTTGCATACCCCATATTATCAACAAACAAGTTGGTGGGAGGAAGAAACATTGGTTGTCCTTCGATAAGACTTACATCATCAAAGAACCAGTGATTGATTTGGGTAGTACTTCCACTAAAAAAGAAAGCTAGTTGGAAAGTAGCTGAACCAACATCTGGTGTCTGTACACTTAGCATCTCAGTTTGTGGTCCGATATCACCTGTTGGAAATACTTCATTTACAATATTCCAGGTAACGCCTCCATCATTTGTAGTGGCTACACCAATGGAGTACCCGCTTCCAAGATAATCCCACATGTATTGCTTATACTCAAGATCTAGAACTGTAAGACCTGTAGTTTCCAGCACAGGTGTTGTGAGATATGAAGTACCACTAAATGTTGGATTCCAATTGAAATCGACTTCCGGTGATGTTCCACCGGCATTAGAATTGTAGAGTATTCCCCAGTTAGCATCACCCCCACCTTGAACTGTCCAGTTATCTAGGCCGTTGGAAAAGTCATCTGTAAAGGGCAGTGGAAAAGAGGTTGGCTGACCTTCGATAATACTTACATCGTCAATGAAATAATTATCTATTTGAGATGTACTTCCACTAAAGAAAAATCCCAGCTGGAAAGTAGCTGATCCAACATCTGGTGTTGTAACATTAAGGATTACTGTTTCGGGTCCTACATTTCCTGTAGGGAATATTTCATTAACAATATTCCAGGTAACACCACCATCACTGGTTGTAGCTACTCCAATGGAGTATCCGCTTCCCAGGTAATCATCCATAAAGTGTTTGTATTCAAGATCCAGAACTGTGAGTCCTGTAGTTTCCAACACTGGAGTTGTGAGATATGAAACTCCAGAGAATGCAGGATTCCAGCTAAACCAGGCTTCCGGTAATGTACCACCGGCATATGAATTGTACATTACTCCCCAGTTAGCATCACCACCGTTAATTACAGTCCAGTCTACAAGACCGGCTGTAAAGTCATCGGTAAACGGTAATGCATATACAGCACTAATTGTGAACAAAAGAACTACTAATAAAATTATTCCCTTTTTCATAATTTCTCCTTTAAAATTTGTTAAACATTAAAAAATCCATTGATTTTAATTTCGATAGTAATGGTTTTCGTTTATTTCCTATATAATCATATTCAAAAACAGTTGATTTCATTCCTGATATGAGAATTGGAATCTGCATCTGTTTGGTCAGGATTATTTTGATTAAGTACATTTCAATACCTTCATTCAAATTTGTGATAATTTATAATCTCTTGTTAGATATTTAGTTTTATACTCTTCAAACGGAATTGCTTTTTCCCAAAGATGTTCAAATAGAATTTTATTTGCTTTTGCCAAATCAGGATGTTCGATACAGACCATAGTAAGTTTTGAATTTGATTTATCAGGGTTCTTCAAAGCCATTAATACGAATCTTTCATCAAAAATATGTAATTTTATGGGAACTTCTTCCAGCATCCTGCCTTCACCACCTTCACTGATATTCTTTTCGATATGTGGTATGAGGAAGGAAGCAATTTCAGCCGATGGTATTTCATAAATGGCTTTTGATATTATTCCATTTCTTAATCTTTGAGAATCAACTTCGTCTTGTCTTTCAATTCTACTTTTATTACCCTCATGAGCAAATGGAGGTTTTACAAAAGCTATCAATTCATGTTCAGTTGCATTTTTTAAGCTTACATATTTCTCATGAATTTGTTCATTATTGGTTAACACTTCAACATAGCCATCAATTGTCTTATTATCTGATTTATATATGTCTTCTAATTCCAAAACCATTTGTTCTATACTGGATTGTTTATCATTTATTTCATTTACTACTGGACAGAACGCAATTGCAGGCTGAAGAGCTTTATAGATTTTTTTATTTCCCGGAATTCTAATACAAAAGCTTCTATCAATTAATTTGTTTAATGTGGCATAAACCTTTGTTAAAGGTATATCTGCTTTCTGGGAAATCTTCTTGGCAGTAAGATTTCCATATGTCAGCAGCGTATAATAAGCCTTAGACTCATATTCCTGTAATCCGATATTTTTAAGCTTGGCTAAATAGTCTTCCATATTATTTCCTTTTTTTTAACTCACGGTTAATAACTTATATTTAGCCAAAAGTTGTCAAATTATATTTTTTAACTGGTGGTGAAAAATTACAATATATCGAGTAATCTATGATACAAAAACTGATCTAAAGCGGAGATGGAAATTTCTGAAGTTTTTTTAAATTATTGCTAACTTGAGTCGAGTTAACTTAAAACTAAAATAGTAATATTTTCGAGTGACTTATTATAATTGCATGCCAACTAAAATAAATTACTTCTACAACGGTCTTGTTTATGAAACGTAGCGTGTAAATAAACGCTAACTTTTCGGAATGCCTTTACTAGCTATGTTTTATACACGTTATAGTAACCAGTTTAATTCTTATTATCAATTAATATATTTCGGTAGTAGTAATTTATATTATCTGAATTACTTTCGATTACATCTAATCTTCCATCATTATTTATATCTGCTAGAATAATATCATAAGTTGATAGGCTTTCATTTTTTAAACTAACTTCCATCCATGAAACTCCTCTTTTAAAATTTAGAAAGACCTTATTCGGTGCATCTACATTAGCTACTACAATATCAATGCTTCCATTCCCATCTATATCTCCAAAATCTAAAGAATAGGAATTATTAGAAGCACCATCAAATACTATTTTTCTAGTAAATTTTATACCATTGTCTCCAAAGTAGATTACATTGGGTTCTTTAATGTTTGCTGTTATTATATCAAGGTAACCATCTTTATCTATATCTACCACACCAACAGCTCTAGTTTCGTCTGTACCGCTTCCAAAAGCAATTTTTTTAGTAAAGTTTAATTGTCCATCATTTAGGTATATGTAATTTTGTTGACCATCCCTATTTGCTAATATTAAATCCACATTACTATCATTATCTATATCGGCAACTTCAACATCAATTGTTGCATCATCGTTCGAACCAAATTTTACTATCTCTGTGAATTGCCCCTTTCCATTATTCAAACATATTTCATTTTCCTTTCGTCTATTTGTGATAAGAATATCTATATCACCGTCCGAATCAATGTCTGTAGTTTTTAAATTTCTTGTTGGAGAATAAAGATTACCAAAATACCCAAACTTTTTAAAATTTCCTTTTCCATCATTTAAGTGAATCACATTAGGAGCCATATCATTACCAACAGCTACATCCAAATCACCATCACCATCAAGATCGCACAATTCTGTAGCATAACTAGTCTCTTCAATATTATCAAGTAATTTAGATACCGTAAATATTCCATACCCATTGTTGAAGAATATTTTATTAGCTTGAGGCCAATGTCTACCGTTGGCTACTATTATATCTAAATCACCGTCATCATCAATATCTCCAGCACTTACAGAGGCTGATTTATCCTTACTTTCTCCTAAAACAAATCTGGAATTAGTTAAAAACTCAATCTCTTGGCCAATTGCCAAATACTGCATTAAAAGAAAACAAATTATTAGTAATTGCTTCATAGTGCTTTTTCTTTCCTCTTATTTTTTTCACTATTTTGATAATCTTTGAATGGAATTGCCTTTTGCCACATATAATCAAACAATATTTTATGCGCTTTCGCAAGGTCGGGATGTTCGATAGAGATCATAGTAAGTTTTGTATTTGAATTATCAGAATTCTTCAAAGCCATTAAAACGAACCTTTCATCAAAAATATGTAGTTTTATTGGAACTTCTTCCAACATCTTGGCTTCTTCGCCTGCTTTGATACTTCTTTGGATATGTGGAATTAAGAATGAGATGTTCTCGCCTTTTGGTATTTCATAGATTGCTTTGGATATTATCCCCATTTCCAATTTATCCGAATCAACTTCTTCTTGTCTTTCAAGTTTACTTTTATTACCCTCATGGGCAAATGGAGGTTTTACAAAGGCTATCAATTCATGTTCAGCAGCATTTTTTAAACTCACATATTTCTCATGAATCTGATCATTGTTGGTTAACACTTCAATATAGTCATCAATTATCTTATTATCTGATTTGTATATGTCTTCTAATTCCAAAACCATTTGTTCTATATTAGATTGCTTGTCCTTAATTTCATTGACTACAGGGCTGAACGCAACTGTAGGTTGAAGTGCTTTGTAGATTTTTTTATTTCCCGGAATTCTAATACAGAAACCTTTATCTATTAATTTGATTAATGTGGCATAAACCTTTGTTAGTGGTATTTCTGCTTTATTAGAAATTTCTTTGGCAGTAAGATTTCCATAAGTTACTAGTGTATAATAAGCCTTAGACTCATATTCCTGCAATCCGCTATTTTTTAATTTGGCTAGAATTTTTTCCATTCCTTCTCCTTATCTTCTCACGTTGGGAAAATAAATATTTCTAAATAAAGATGTCAATTTAACTCTTCTAACTGATGGTGAAAAATAATATCATAACTCTTAATCCAATCTATTTTGATATTAATCCTTCGGACAACTTGAATGTGATCAAGATATCTTTTGAAGGATTCAAGAATAGAGTTCTAATAGTGTCCACTTGACTCCACCAAATATTATTAAAGCCGCTCTATGAGCGGCTTTAATAATATTTATTGATAATTAGAACATCTTTTCTTTAAAGTACAACACCATCAAAAATAAGAGCTGCAGCTTTTCTGATGCTTCAGATGCCATTTTCTTAATAACATTTCGAAGTTCAGGATAATTCTGCAATACATGGTTATATCTTTCTTCGGAGAGTACAAACATTTCACAGTAAGAATTGGCAATTACAGTAGCTGTCCGTTTCTCTTTTAAAAGAATGGACATGTGACCGAAGTAATCGCAATTCTCTAGAACTTCAATTTTCTTATTATCATACCCATCTCCCGAGAAAGCAGTAATTATTGATTCGTAACTATCTTTAGAAATAAGTAATTAATCCGTAAAAATAACTGCAGAAATGTGTTGAAAAGAAATGCTCCTATTTTAATATTGATTTCGTATAAAAACTCAATAAAAAGGAGCATTCCAATCATGATCAGAAAAATCATGTAAAATCTTGACTAATCACTTTCTAAGGCAATTTGTGGAGAAGAGAGGAAAGAATATGAAAACGATTGAATTATTGAAGTTCTTACAGAACAAGATAGGAGGTGAATTAGATTATGTAGCTGCAGCTGGAACAGACCGCTGGAAAGTTGAAATTCCGAGATTGTTAGTGGAAATTCAAGATGAACACGTGAGATTTGAGATAAAAAATAAAACCGAATTATTCATAAATGTATATACAGTTCCGTCACATTTCCTCAAAATTTATCACGAAAACTTTGCGACGAAATTATTGGATAAAGTGCATTTGCATTCCGAAATTAAAATTGGTGATGAAGAATTTGATGATAAATATGTTATCGAATTTGCAACTCCTGAGATTGCCCGAAAAACTATGACTGCTGAATTCAAAGCATGTATTCTAAATTTGGAACCATTCAAAATATTCCAAATGACAAAACGGGATTACACATTACTCAAAGATATAAATAAACATTATGATGTGGATAATGCTGTAAATGATATTGAGCATATGGTGAAGATCGTAAAAATTTGTAGTAATGTTTGGAGATAATCTTCTGCTAAATTGTTATTGTATAATCCCAATTTAAGTTTATATCACTTCTCGTTTTTTAGTTTGATAAGTAGCTACTATAATTTTTCAGACTTATAAATCCTCGATCTTTCTCCCCATGGATGATATCCATAACCGATATTACAAAATCCATATTTCTCATAATAACCGATGAAAATATGCAAACGAACATCATAGGTGTTTTTGCTGCCGTTGATGTATGCATCAAGAAAATCAGACAGATAAAGTTCCCGTGGTCATTCAATCTGCAACTCCTATAACCTATCCAATTATCATGAAAATGTTACAGTCAAAACGATTGATGGGTAAAATAGAAATTAAGGAATTAAAAGTTTGGGAAGAGACTGAAAAACACATGGCTTGGGTCATGAACAAGAGGCTGACATAACATTTTCGACAGTAGCAGCGGCAGCAAAGTTGTATCTCTCAGGTGTGGATATAAAAATGTATTCCATTAATATTTGGGATAATTTTCATCTGTTTACGCGTGGCTATGAAACAAAAAGTTTTGCTGATCTCAAAGGGCATAAAATTCATGTTCCGCTTTTTAAACAAGCGTCACCAATGGTTATGACCAAGCATCTTATTGAAGCCAACGGATATAATATAAATGATTTTGAATTTAATTTTGGAAATCCATTTGGACGTCCGGAAGAGATTAAAAATGATTTTATCGCTGGGGAAAATGATACAGTTTTATTGCGTGAACCAGAAGCAAGTTATGCCATGTATAATGTAAAAAATGCCTATGAATCAATATCATACAGTCAACTTTGGAAAGAAGATGGGAATAAAATTGGTAATATCCCAAATGCTGGATTGATCTTCAAAGGTGAATTTTTGAGAGAGCATCCTGATGTTGCAAAAGTATTTGTAGAGGAATTGGAAAAAGCTACAACATAAGTTGTAGAAAACAAGAAATTTGCAGCAGAAATGGCTTTTGATATAATGAAACATAAACCAGATGAAGTGGAACTTTTCTTGAATAGAGCACATTTTGAGCATGTGAAATCAGATGAAATTTTGGATGAAATCGTGCATTATTTGCAAGTGTTAAATAACAATGAAAAGTATACCGAAGATAACATAAAAGGATTATTCCAGGTTGACTTAGTTAAGTAAATATTTTAACTAAAATAATTTATTTGACATTGTGTAATATTTAGTTATATTAATAATAAAAAAATTAAATTAAGATGGCTTTCAAATTAATATTGGAAATCATTTTTTAAAAGGAGAAAGAATGGAACATTTAACAAAAGAAACTTTTCAGAAGAAAGTTTTTAATTATGAAGTAAACAAAGATTGGAAATTTGAAGGAGAGAATCCTTGTATTATTGATTTTTATGCAGATTGGTGTGGACCTTGTAAAATGGTTGCTCCTGTTTTGGAAGAGCTTGCGAAAGAATATGAAAATAAATTAAATATTTATAAAGTAGATACTGAAGATCAACAAGAACTTGCTGCTGCATTTAGTATTCGCAGTATTCCTTCAATGTTATTTTGTCCAAAGGATGATAAACCACAAATGGCTGTAGGTGCTCTCCCAAAAGATTCTATAGTAAAAGCTATTGAAGATGTATTAATGGTAAAATAAATTTAGTAAAATATGCTTAATTTATTTATTAGATACATGATATAATTAATGAGGTAATATATGAAGAGTGTTGTGGTTTTCAGTACACCAACCTGCTCATGGTGCAGGAGATTAAAGAGTTATCTCAGAGAAAATAGCATCCGTTTTAAAGATGTAGATGTTTCCAGAGATCAAAGAGCAGCACGAGATATGATTCGTAAATCCGGTCAGCAGGGTGTTCCGCAAATGTGGATCAATAACAGATCGATAGTAGGTTTTGATAAAGCTAAGATCGATAGAATGTTGGCAATAAAATAGGAGAAATGATGAAAAAAATAGTACTCCTTCTTTTAGCATTGGTACTGATAATTCCATTAATTGCAGAAGAAACAAAAATAAAACCGGAACATTTAACTTTAGGAACTTTTAAAGAGAAAGTTTTTGATTTTGAAAATAATTCAGAATGGAATTATAAAGGTGAGCTTCCGGCAATTATAGATTTTTATGCAGATTGGTGTGGACCTTGCAAAAAAGTAGCACCTATCATGGAAGAATTGGCAATAGAGTATGATGGGAAAGTGAAAATTTACAAAATAGATACTGAGGATCAAAAACAACTTGCCGGTATATTTGGAATTCGCAGTATTCCCTCAATATTATTTATTCCCAAAGATGGTCAACCGCAGATGTCAACTGGTGCATTACCAAAAGCTGAATTTGAAAAAATGATCAAAGAAATTCTTAAAGTTGATAACAATATCCAAAAATAAGTATTTTCTAAATAAATAATGAATAACAAAAACCGACCTATAAGGGTCGGTTTTTGTTGATATTACTGATATTCTGATTCCCAAGTCAACTTCTCATTGTTATTCTGGTTACCAAGTCCCAGCTTGATAACCTAATTTTATATCCAAGCTGGCACTTGGATACAAGAACGTTACTTTATTAATTATTTAGATTTATTAATAATTAATTCAGCGTAGTAGCTATCCTCAATTCTTTCCATTTTATATCCGCGAGATTTGAACATATGCTGCATAATATGATTTGTGACTAAGACATTCGCACAGATTTTCTTAATACCTCGCGTTTTGGCAATATCATGAATGTAGTCAGTAAATTTATTTCCTAATCCCTGGTGTTGCCAAGGGTCTGCAATAACGATAGCATATTCAGCAATTTCATTATATTGATCTGCAATCAGACGAACCACACCTGCCATCTTCTTTTTGCCTTCATCTTCCACTTCTGCAATAATAGCAATTTCGCGATCATAATCGATTTGAGTATAGCGAATAAGCTGGTCGTGAGAAATATCTTTGATTAGTTGGAAAAACCTGAATCTCTGAGTACGTTCCGAGAAATTGGAGAACATTTCTTTTTCCATTAATTCATCTTCAGGCTTAATAGCTCTTAAGATTACTTTCTTACCATTATTTAAAGTAAAATCAGTTGTGTATTCAGAAGGATAAGGTGAGATAACCAGGTGTTTATTGCTGTTCAAATCTTCTTGTTTTACATCTTTATCTAATAATACTTTAGCATCCAGTACCACTCCACCGCGTTCATCCACACCAAATGGATTAATATCAATTTCGTTGATCTGCGGGAAGTCCATCAACAGGTAGGCGAATTTATATAACAGGAATTGGATTGCCTGAATATCGGCTCCCGGCATACCACGATAACCTTTGATCAATTTATAGATCTTGGTGTCTTCGATGATTCTCATTGCCAAAGCCATATTTAGCGGTGGCAGGCCAACGCGAGTATCTTTGAAAATTTCTACTGCAACTCCACCCATTCCAAATACGATGGTCGGTCCGAAGATCGGATCTTTTTTACAGCCAATGATCAGTTCATATTTTTTCTTCATCATTTGCTCTACAAATATGCCCCTAATGTCGGCATCAGGAACTTTTTCTATAGAAGATTTCATGATTTTATTATAGGCAACTTTTGCCTCTTCTTTATTTGAAATATTCAGGATTACACCACCAACATCTGTTTTATGCAGAATATCAGGAGAGGCGATTTTCATCACAAGCGGATAGCCAAATTTTTCCGACATTGTAATTGCTTCTGCTTCCGTCTTGGCAAGTCCGTTCTTACTAACCGGAATATGATAGTTGGCTAGAAATTGCTTAGCTTCAAATTCTGTCATCACAGTTCTATTATCATTAAGAACCATATCGATGAGTTCTTTATTAGCTTTTTTATTCGGCTGGAACTGAGTCGGAATTTGGGTTGGTGTTTCATGAAGAATCTGTAAATTTCGGGAATAATCGTACATGATCATGAAAGCTTTTACAGCGTCTTCAGGAGTTTGATAAACAGGAATGTTATTAGCTTCCAGAACTTTCTGACCTTCATAAATATCTGATGCACCCATCCAGCAGGCAAGAACTGTCTTATTGCATTTCTTTTCAATTTCTGCGAGTTTTCTGGCAACAGCGGTTGGATCTGTCATGGATTGAGGTGTAAGAATCACCAGAATTCCATCCACATTTTTATCTTTTGCACACAATTCTAAAGCTTTAGCATACTGTTCAGGTCCAGCATCACCCAATACATCAAGCGGATTGCCTTTGCTCCAATGGGGAGAAAGGTGCTGGTTTAGTTCTTCAATGATCTCATTGGAAAGTGTAGCTAATTTACCACCATTGGCAATGAGAGTATCGGTAGCAATTACACCTGGTCCACCAGCATTAGTTACTATTGCCAAACGATTCTTTTTTGGTCGAGGTTGCATTGAAAGTGCTTGAGCGATATGGAAAAGTTCTTCGATAGTATCAACGCGAATAATTCCTGCACGTTTAAAGGCTGCATCAAAAACAAAATCATTACCTGCTAAGCTGCCTGTGTGAGACAATGCTGCTTTTGCGCCTTCAGAACTTTTTCCAGCTTTTAAAACGATGATTGGTTTATTACGGGCAAAAGCACGGGCTGCGCTCAAGAAACTGCGTGCATCTGTGAGTGATTCCATGTAGATCACGATACTGTTGGTTTGTGGATCAGTTCCGAAATAATCTATCAGGTCATCGAAGCTGATATCCATCATTGAGCCGATAGAAACAAAGTTGCTGAATCCCACGTTTTGTGCAATAGACCAATCGAGGATTGCAGTACACAGAGCACCACTCTGAGAGATAAAAGCAATCTTACCGGGAAGAGCCATTTTACTGGCAAAAGTTGCGTTGAATTTTACGGATGGGTTGATGAATCCCAGGCAGTTGGGACCGATCAAACTCATGTCGTATTTACGAATAGTTTCAGAAATATGACTCATCAATTTCTTGCCTTCATCACCAGCTTCAGCAAAACCAGCTGAAATAAGCAGAACACTGGATACACCAGCAATACCACAATCCTCCACAATTGCAGGAACAGTTTTTGCTGGCGTAGCAATAATTGCCAAGTCAACCTGATCTGGAATATCTTGGATTGAATTATAGGCTTTAACACCTAAAACATTTGTTCTTTTCGGATTAACCGGATAGACAATTCCATCAAAACCAGATCCGATTATGTTGTCCATCAAAGCATGACCTACGCTGCCCACACGAGCAGAAGCGCCGTAAATTGCAACCACTTTGGGGTTGAACATCTTTGTTAAATTCTTAATGCTCATAATTTCCTCTTGAGAATCTGTTAAGCTTAAGCAAAACGATCTCTTCTTTTATTTTTTTTTGATAAATTAAATTGATTTCCAATGTTTCTTCAAAAGCTGTACTGTAAGAGCTTTACGACCTTCATATTCATAAAAGGTCTGAATCATGGAATCTGTATTTCTTTCACTGAATTTCATTTCATTGTTGTTGATACCATCTAAGAAATTGTACAAACATCTTGGGAAAATTTCTATGTTATAACCACCTTCTAAGGTGGCAAAAATATTATTAAAATTTTCAGCAAAGATCCTGCCGATTTTATGGAAAATGTTTAAGGATAATCTCAGATCTAAAAGCAGATCATATTGATGTGAATCGAAACCAGCAGAAATTCCTACAATATCAGGTTTAAATTCCTTGGCTACCGGAAGAAAAGTTTCAATTGCATCCATGAATATCTCATCAGCGCTTCCGGGAGGAAGTGGAACATTTATGGTGTAACCTTCACCTTCACCTTCACCAATTTCATGAGCGTCACCACCACCCGGGAAAGCCGGAAACTGGTGCAGTGACCAATACATCACATCTTTTGAATCATAAAATATTTTTTCTGTACTGCAGCCTAGGTGTCCGTCAATATCTATAATCAGAACTTTCTTACCCTGATTTGCGTGATACTGGGCAGCAATAGCAATGTTGTTAAAAATACAAAATCCGCTGGAAAAATTTCGATGAGCATGATGTCCGGGAGGACGGGTGAGAGCAAAATCTCCTGTTTTTGAAGCCATGATCGTGGCTCCGACTGCATAAATAGCTGCTTCATAACTATCTTTGGAAACCATGGTATCAGTATCAATATGACCACCACCTTGAGCACTGAGTTCTTTGATCTTCTGGATATATTCAGTTGTGTGGATCAGTTCAAGATATTCTTCACCATTCTCAAGTACGGTAATTGGTAAGTCACCTAAGGATGATAATCTCTTCTTATTTTCGGGATGCATTCCTGTATCATGCTTCAAAAAAATCGGATTATAAATTAGCTTCATCTTTTTCCTCATTAACAACTTATGATTTTTACTCCTCTAAAACCCAGCCACATATTTACTAGAGTTTTGGAAGTCAAGTATATTTTAGAGGAGATAATGAAAAGAAATTAATGAAAAGAAATTACTCACTTAAATAATTCATAATATGTAATTAATTCAAGCACATTGAACAGTATCATGTAGGAGTTTTCACTAACATCTTTCATTAACTTGACGTTCGGTTCATTTACTAAAAAAATAGGTTTGTGATTAGTACATGGAGGTTGTGATGTCAGAATTTATAAATAACAATGATAAACATGCTGGGAATTCTAACAAAAAGGAAAGTGAAAAACGTGTAGAACAACTTTTCCAATTTTCTCAAGGAATTATTAAGGGAGAAGATGGAAACAAACTTATGGCAAAATATGGAGATGCTCTTAAGCACATAACTCCCTACGATATGATAGCAATGGAAGAGAAACAATTGAAAAGTGGCATTTCTCCTCAACAGATCAAAGAAAAAATTGAAAAAGTGATGAATGTGATCTATGAACACTTAAAAAAATACGAATGGGAAAAACCTGCTGATGGTCATGCACTTTATTACCTGATGCAGGAAAATCGTGAATTGGAAAAGGTTCTGAATACTATAAAACAGAGCTTACAGGATAAAGATTATGTAAAGGTTACAAATCAAGTTGAAGAACTTTTTATAATGGAACATCATTATATGCGTAAAGAAAATATCCTTTTTCCTTTCCTGGAAAAAACTTGGGAAAATTGCCGACCACTGGCTGTGATGTGGTCAATCCACGATGATATTCGCATAAAGCTTAAATCGTTAAAGAAAATACTCACTGAAAATGAAGATTTTAATGCAGCAATCTTCAAATTATTTGGTGAAGTATTTTTTTTGATGTATGGTATGATCTTCAAAGAAGAATTGGTGATCTATCCAGTTGCAATAGAAACTCTTTCATCCATCGACTGGCGTAAGATCCATGAACAAAGCTTTGAAATAGGTTTTTCCTATATAGAAGCACCCAAAAGAATTTCCAAACAAAAGAAAAAACCGGATATGATGAAATCTGTTTCTGATATATTTTGGAAAGTGGAAACAGGTGAACTTGCAAAGGATCAATTGGAATTGTTATTGAATAATCTTCCGCTTGATATTACCTTTGTTGATGAGAATGATGAAGTGCGGTATTTCTCCAAACCAAAAGATCGCTTCTTCCCACGATCTCCTGCAATTATTGGACGTAAAGTTCAGAACTGCCATCCACCTGAAAGTGTGCATATTGTGAAAAAAATTATAGAAGAATTTAAAGCCGGAACCAAGAAGGAAGCTGAATTCTGGATTCAAATGAAAGGGAAATTTATTCTGATTAAATATTTTGCAATGCACGATGATAGTGGAAATTATCGCGGTATTCTGGAAGTTAGTCAGGATATTACTGAGATAAAAAATATAGAAGGTGAAAAGAGATTACTTAATTGGGAGTAAGAGATAAAAAGAAAAATTAGCAACGAACTAAAACGAACAGAAAAAAGTGGAAGGTTGATTAATGCTCTGTGTGTTCTACCGGATCGGAACGATCCAATTAATATTTATTAATTCCTAATTTCTTTATGCCGCCGACACGCTTGTTAGCTGCATTTTTACTCATTTAAAAATATTGTTGTTTCACTGAATTAGTTTTTTCAACATACATAGATTTAAATCATCATCAACAAAAACATTACAACCAGGCTTTACTTCTACACCTCGATACATCAATCCTCTACCGTCAAAATTGTAACCCCTTTTGATATATAGTCGTTGAGCAATTCCATAATCTGCGTATAAACCAACTCCTAAACCTACAATCGAATATCCGTTTTCTTTTATCCTCTTTTCAGCAGTATCCATTAAGACAGTGGCGATTCCTTTATTTCTAAATTTAATTAGAGTGTTTAAATCTTTAATTTCAGGAATACTTTGCTTATAAAAGTAATCATCCGGGCTTTGCCATTGAATTGTCACATAACCTGCAAATTCATTTTCAAATTCAGCAATAAAAATATCACGTTCTCCTTTTTGCTGTTCAATAAAGTATTTCTTATAGAGTTTATAAGGTTTATTCCATCCTTGAGCTTGAAATCCTTTTGATATGATTTTACAATCAATTTCTTCCATTCTCCGTAATTTTACTTTGTTCATAAAATTATTCCTTCATATGCAGCTAATGGCGGCGTGCCACGTCATCTTGCCATGAGCATTGGATTTGTTTTTCAAATCCTGATGTGATTAGCAAGATGATAAAAGACGAACAAATATAAAGTCAAGGGTTGTTTATTTGTGAGTTTCCG
>JAVCCF010000157.1 GCA_030765625.1 Candidatus Tenebribacter burtonii | reverse complement strand
CAGGTGGATGGTATGTAACTTACATGCGTTCTGAAACAGAACTAGTAACTGAAGACCGTAGAGCATATTACAGTTATATCAATGCTGATGGAACACTTGGAGAGAGTAGTGGTATTAATTCAGAGATATTTCGTGAAGGTTTCACATCTCTTGATATCGATCCATATACGGGTGATCCTTTTGTAGTCTGGCATGCAGTAACAGAGCTAGATTTAAGTTATGATAGTCATATGTCTTATGCTTTATACCATGCAACAAGTACGCCTGGTTCTTGGAGATCTCCATTCATTCTTATGGATAATCCGGAAATGAGTGAACCTTTCACTGGTGTAACAAATGACGAATTTATCTGGCCACAAGTTTGGATAGGCCCTTCTCCAGTAGCAGATAAAAGAAGAGTTTATGCTTATGGTAATAACTTCACCAGCAATTCAGGTGGCAACGGTAACTATAATAGTCTTTATATGTATGCAGATTTCGATGATATGGATCTGCTTACTTCATCAGACCTTGATTGGACGGTAACTACATTTCCATTTTTTGATAACATGCACTATAATGATATTGACCGTGTAAATAAAGACCTTATCGTAAGTGATATTGATGGGCAAGTTATTTTCTTTGGTTCTATTGGTGATTCATTACTGACTATGTATAGTAATGATTATGGCGAAACATTTACGAAATATACTCAGGATATCAAACAACCATTGGAAAATCCAACTTATCTAAATGATCCAAATACTGTTGTCTGGTGGGATGATGAAGCACAAACAATTCCATCCGAGATGTATATCGTTCCTTCAAATGACCTTAGCCACTACAATGGTATATTTACTGATGATTATACAAAAGTTCAATGGATGAGTGGTGTAAATTATAATTCTGTAGCTAATATGACAGCAGTACCTGCTCAATATATGCCAGCATATATTTATCCCAAGATATTCTCATTTGATACTGTAACACATGAATTCAGCTTCTATGATTTAGATGTTCAAGATACAGATCCGGCAGATGATCATATGGCTATTGCATTTGATCTTGATGATGATGGCCAAGTAGATGAGTATGATATAGATGGTGCACCACTTATTGTAATGAGCTGTCCAAGTTGGTTTTACAATTCTGATGGCGCTGGTGGTTGGTCAGATTCATATTTCCATGAAAGTAACTGTAAAATGGTTGCTAATGGAAACTGGGTAGTTGCTCAATGGTATGATGGAGCAAAACTTCAAGCTGCTTATTATGAAGAAGAAGGATATGATGGGTGGGTAAAGCAACCTGAAATAGCAATAAGTATTTCAGCTGATGCTGGAGCAACATGGTCAGATATAAAATACATTAATGCAAATCCTAATGATAATGTAATTGATCCTGCAAATCATTTTGATGGCAACTATGCTCCAGAATTTGAAGGTATGCTTCCTGTAAATATTTCTCTTGGTGATGAACTTGAAATTCTTAGTAATGAGCCTGGTAATTATCATGTAAAACTTAATTTCGTATTTATGGATGATGGTGATTATGGTTCCGCTGCTGGTCAGACTACAAATGCTGGTACTTTAACAAATAGCGCACTCCGTTATGCTGCTATTGACATTGACTTCAGTAGTAGTGCATCATCTGATGATATTACAATAATTTCAAATGTTGATTTACTTGCTCAAAACTATCCAAATCCATTCAATCCGATTACGACAATATTCTATAACATGATAGAAGATGGTAATATTTCAATTGAAATATTCAATATAAAAGGACAAAAAGTGAAAACACTTATTAATGAACACGCAACAGCTGGAGATTATACTATAGTTTGGGATGGTACAAATTACAATAACAAGAAGATTTCAAGTGGTATGTACTTATACAAAATGAAATCTTCAAACTATACAAGCACAAAGAAAATGATACTTATGAAATAGTAATACAAACATTTAATGTTGGCTTTGCAAAGCAAAACGACATGCTTTTTCCTGTTTGTGATATTAAAAATGCCCTGAGTAATCGGGGCATTTTTATTCTTTGGCAAGTATAGCTTGCTAAATCAATTATGTTTATAAGTTCAACTTATCAACAAGGGACAAAAATAAATTACATCATCTTTGAACGTTTAATAAGATATTGAAGCAAATTCTCTTCAAATGGTGTGTCTGTTGTTATGGCATTGTATTCAATTCGAGATTCATGACATTTATCTTTTAAGAATTGAACATTTTTCTCATACGCCTGTAAATAATCATTCCTTATCTGCCAGGGTGAAACTGTGATCTTCTCACCTGTTTCTGAATCAATGAATTCGGTATCACGTTTGTAATTGAATTCAGTTTCCTGCTTATCCTGGATGTGAAACAAAATAACTTCGTGCTTCTGATGACGAAAATGCATAAGTCCCTGCATGATATTATCAGGATCATCGATCATATCGGAGATCAGGATAATGAGCCCGCGTTTTTTTACTCTGTCTGCCAAAGAGTGCAGAACACTAACGGTGCTGGTTTTGTCTTCTGCCTGCAAATTATGAAGTTCCTTAAAGATAATATTTAAGTATGATCTCATTGAGCGTGGAGGAATGAGGTTTGTGATTTTATCTGTGAATGTGAGAAGACCCACAGCATCCTGCTGAGAGATCATTAAGTAGGAAAGAGCTGATGCCAGAGCTTTGGCGTACTCCAACTTGGAAGAATTTGCCGATGAGAAGCCCATTGATGCACTGTGATCGACAATAATGTAACACTTAAGGTTGGTTTCCTCTTCATAGCGTTTGATGTAATAACGGTTGGTTTTACCGTATATTTTCCAGTCCACATTTTTTATAGGATCACCCGGATTATATTGTCGGTGATCTGAGAATTCTATACTAAATCCGTGATAAGGAGATTTATGCAGTCCTGTAATGAAACCTTCTACTATTAATCGTGCGCGAAGATTAAATTTATCGATCTTAGCGATAAATTTTTCTGTGAGATATTGTTTGTTATTATCTGGCATTTATTTACCCTATATTATCGATACATTTAAATCATTGTGAAGGTTTACAACCATTCGCAAGGTTTTATAGTTCGAT
>JAVCCF010000032.1 GCA_030765625.1 Candidatus Tenebribacter burtonii | reverse complement strand
TTCCATTCTGGTGGTTAAATTCTTTTATCATTTTACAATCTCCTTTATTCATATTTCTCAACACTTCTTTACTATTTTTTTAGTCAAGAAATTATACTTAATACTAAAACAAATAGGCATAATGTTTTGCGTGTGCGGCGGGATCGGAACGATCCCAGCCAAAACAAACAACCCAAAACCTGAACCGGTAGGTTCAGGACAAAACCACTGCGAGAACATACCGACGACACGCGTGTTATGCGATTCAATTATTTTTTACAAAACCACTAAAATTAAATAAACTAAAGATTTACAAAATCCAGTTAACTGATTTTCAATTGATAATTGCTGAAAAATCATTTAATCAACCAGACAAGAAAACAACTGAAAACCAAATGACAAACCGAGATTTAAGAGTTAAAGTTTTTTTGTCAAAAAGAAAAAGCAAATTGGTAAAACTTTTTTTGAAAGCAGGCTTATTTGAAAGAACTTACAGCGTCTTCATTGAAAATTAAATGCTGTTTATATTAATCAAATTTCCGCTAAATTTAGAATTAAACTGACTTGAAGAATTAGTTTTTGTTGATTAAAAAATTCTCGGAAGAATTGAACCTAAAAAATTTAAGCAAAAATTATAAATTATTGAGCCGGCGACGCTGACTCAGAGTAAAATGTTATGCACAGCGCTATTGATTATTATTTAAATCTGTTCTAGTTAAAACACTTAAAAGTTCAATATCTATATCTTTTAATTTTTCTTTTCCACCCGTTTCCCTATCTATTACACAAATAGCCTTATCAACTTCTATTCCATCTTTTCTCATTTTAGTTACAGCATTAATTATTGCTCCTCCACTTGAAACAACATCTTCTATTATAATTACCTTCCTATCTATTAGTTCCGCACCTTCTGCATATTTACAAGTTCCGTATTTTTTTGCATCTTTCCTGATAAATGCTGTAGGTATGCATAAAATTTGGCTTACCATTGTTGCTAATGGAATTCCACCCATTTCTAATCCCGCAATTATTTCAGTATCTTTGGGGACTAACTCAGTTATTTTTTGAGCAATCTTTTTCAGTAAATTTGGATATGATTCAAATTTATACTTATCAAAATACGTGTCACTTTTTACACCTGATCTTAATAAAAAGTCCCCAGTAAGCTTTGAGCAACTATTAATTTCTTTAGCTAATTGCATAATCATTTCCTTATTATTATTAATAAATTTTATGTTTGAGAAATTTCTCATGAATTTTAATTTTAAAGGATTTAACTATTTAATATAGTGACCAAAAAAGTTCCTTTGCCTAGTTTTATCATTATTTTTTCTTTCAACCAAGTTCTTATAATTTGCATTCAGATATATGATTACATCGCATAACATATGCACGCTGCGCCAACTATATATGAATACATAACTAACCTATAGTTATCTAAAAAATGAGTACAATAACTTTTCGAAAAAAGTTATTGTATTCATGTCATCATCTAATTTTAATTCAACTTTCAAACTCTATTCCGTTTCCTTTAAAGCAATTTATTTATAGCAAAACCGAATTTGAGAAAACGAAACTTGTAAGTCAATAACAATATTGATTGATGACGATTTGTTTACTTATGAACAGATAGTTATTTCTTGTATTTTCCCCGTTACTTCTAGTCCGGCATTTCTACCTGTATCTTGAAAAAATATTTTTTTGTTTTTCTTATCATATAATTTAACATCTATTTCAGCAGTCATACTCTCACTAATGCGTCCATCCATAAACCCTGAAATGGGTGAAGCAAGTTCAGTTGCAGCTTTGCGATGAGCAATTATTTCTAATCGATATTTCCGGTTTTCTAACACTAACCTTACTTCCTTATTATCGACAAATGATTTACTAAGTTTGGAAAAATTATAAGTTGTAAATTCGAACAATTCATTATTAAACCATAATCCGGCAATAAACCCAACAAAAGAACATCCCAGCCACGGGATCTTTGCTACCGAAACAATTAATGATATTCCCGAATTACTAAAATGGTTAGTTTGTATCCAAATGTATGCACTCGGAAAAGAATGTCCCCAATCTTTTTCCATATATCCTCTTCCATTCGTAAAATCAACCGTTTCATCGTTGATGACTAATTGCCCCTGAATGATATGATCCATACTTAAAATACCATGATAACATTCCATAAATGGAACAAAAGCAAATGGTCCCATTATACCGGGAGAATACCAGCTACTGGGCCAGTTCACATGATGTTTAAAATTCAACTCTCCTTTTATTGTTGGCAAAGCCAGTATAATTTTCTCACTTGAAAAAAAATTACTCGCTATCTGAATTTCAAATTTTCCAATTTTAGGAAGAAATTCCTGCACATCAAATTTATTATATTTAGAGTTTAAATTCTTCCCTTCCAGTACCTGTATAAATGCCTGTTTGGTCCCGTTTTCATCCATTGAAATACCGGGAATAAACGCAAATATTTTATTTTCTTCTGCATTTACTACTTTGTAATACCATCCTTCGAAGTATTTTTTAGTTTTTCCCCAGCCACGATAATACTCTGGATAAAATATAGATTTTACTTTTTGGATTATTTTATTTGTATTCTCAATGTTTTTATTTCTCATTTTCAGTTATTTTACAATAAACACTTTTTTATTGCTACGGTTTTTCCGTCTTGAAACAATAATTTCAAAAACTGAGATAGCCAATAATGATCCTACTCCGCTGGCAATAATATCAAACAGATCATTGTATGTGCTGACTCCCCACATAGGTTTGATTTCTTCTACTGCCAAAATTACAAATACAACAACGGAACTAATATAAACAATTAAGCGGTCATGTTTAGGTTTTCTTACAACAACCGCATTCACAAACCAAAGACTAATAATAAAAGCGGCAATAAAGTTCGGAAAGCATCCGGTTAAGAATCCAACAAAGTGGTTGTGCCCATATTGGGGTCTTAATATTTCTTTATTAAATGATACTGATCCATATAATATAGCAAATGAAATTGCATTGAATATGAATATTCGTTTTTTACCTTTTATCATTATTTTACTCCTGATTCAAATTATAATCAACAAGACACAAGCGAATTTACATAAATTATCATTATGAGTCAATTAGAAAATAACTATAAATTAAGTAGTTAGGTTTTTAAGTAGTTGAAATGTTTTTATTATTCTTCACATCTCAAATATTTCTTGACGCTGTTATTACAAAACGGCGATTTAATCATTGGTCTAATTAAGTTTAATAAAAGAGGAAAACAAATATGCTTAAATTCTCAAAGCTTATAATTGCACTTTTGCTCTTTATAAACATCAGCTCTCTCATAGCTTTGGAAACCCCATATTATGGAACAAACTCTGTTTCATTAGGTTTTGGAAGTCTTTACCAGATGACTATCTCACATCAAAGCAATGATAATTATTTTGCTTTACGCAATTATGTAAATATTAATATATTTGAAGCTTTTGTAACCAGTAGTTTCTATTCAAATGTTGAATACACACTTCTTTACGGAAAAGCCTATCGTTTTAATTCCAAATCTGCCGGTTTTATTGCCATATCATTAGGATTAAGTTATTTTTCTCAAACTAGAAGAGGAGATTACACCGGCTATGAAACATATGAAAAGATTGAACGATCGGGCTTTGGCATTCCCTTGGATATTTGTATTAACAAAGGTTTTCTCGGCTTTTTGGGAACATCTCTCAATTTTACTGTAAATATTAATTTAGAAGAGATCTTCGGTGGAGTATTTCTTTCTTTACATTTAGGAGACTTTCGTAATTCTGATTACAAACAAGTTTATCATAATCCAAAATTTAGTATTGAAGATTCACAAATGAATAATTCTATAAATAAATCTAAGAATCAATATGCTATCGAAGTAAATCCAATTAAATATATGGTAAATTATGCAGCAGAGAATAGACATTTAAATGCAGAATTGACCTACCTGAATTTCATAAAAGATAAAGACCTGATAATTCCTTTCACATATACAAAAGATAATGGTAGAGATATTTATGGCAATTTTACGATTTATATTTCTTTAGATGCTAAGTTGCGAAATTGGCTGGGAAAAAGTGAACGATTTTATTTTGAATATGGAATTAGATATATTTATTTGTATGATAATATTGATAACATCGAACGAGATTATGATTTTGGTTGTGTATCTTTTTCATTTGGCTGCCATTCCCAAATTAGTGAAAAACTTTTTATTAATAATAAGATCAATGTTGCGTTTCCACTAATTGGCGATACTGACAATTTCTACATATTCAATGGTTATGGAATGAATAGTCGTTCTTTTATAATGGATTTAACTATTTTAAATATTGGGTTTTCATTTTAAATATTTGTAGGTTTAATGGTTAAGTTACTGAGTAATTAAAAAAATTAGCGGTAGATCAGTGATCTGCCGCTACTGTTTTATTTGCTATTTTTTTTTCTTTAACTCTGCTGTTGCTTTCCTTTGCGTACTTAGCGTCTTAACAGTGAATTATTTTACAAGCTATAATAAAGATTCATCTCGAATGGATGTGGTCTGTTATTCACAGCGACTACCTCTTTCATTTTTTCTATTATCCAACTCTCGATAAGCTCCTTATTGAAAACATCGCCAGCCAATAAATAATCATGATCTTCTTTTAATGCTTCCAGAGCTTCTCCCAGGCTGGTTGGAATTGAATGTAATTTTTCCTGTTGCGCTTCATTCCAGGTAAACACATTATCATCAAAAGGTCCGTATCCATTCTCTTTTGTAGGCATTATTTTATGCTTAATCCCATCAATTCCAGCCATTAACAAAGCACTCATAGCAAGATAGTAATTGCAAGTTCCGTCTCCGGTTCGGAATTCAATTCTCTTCATCTCTTTGCTGGTTGCATATTTTGGAATTCTAATTGTAGCACTGCGGTTTGCCAGTCCGAAAAATAGTTTTACCGGAGCTTCAAATCCTGGTAGTAAAC
>JAVCCF010000163.1 GCA_030765625.1 Candidatus Tenebribacter burtonii | reverse complement strand
TCTGGTATTTTTTCTGGGGTCCCGTATACCCAGACTGGGAAATATCGGTTGATAGCAATACCGGAGATGTGATAATTGGAGTATTTGGATAAAATATAAACAACCGACTCTTCGTTAAAAGAGAAATAGAAAGATTCCTCAGAGTGACGGATTGTTCTCAGGTCTCGTCATCCTGACGAGTCTTGCACGTTGCTCTCCTAAGGAAGGATAGATTAATAAAATACTGTCATCCTGAGTTTGGCTTTAGCCAAGTATCGAAGTATAGCGTTAGAAGATCTCTCAGAATTTCTCTCGACTCTTCATTAAGATTTATCAGCCTTAGGCTGAGTAACAGCAAGAAGATTTCCTCCAGCCTTCGTTGAAACTATGGCTTAGCAAGCAAAGTGACGAAAAAAAACGGAATAAAGAAGTATTAACTAACTAATATTGAATTGACAAGGTTTTAACAGAATTATAATTAAATTTGTTATGGATAATAAGAAAGAGATAATGAAGATCACGTGGTGGAGTTTAGTACTGAATGTATTTATCTCCATCGTTAAATTCATAGTGGGTTTTATGGGGAACAGCCAGGCAGTTGTGGCAGATGCAGCCCATAGTTTTTCTGATACTTCCACAGACCTTGTCATCTTACTTGGTGTAAAATACTGGACTGCTCCGCCGGATCGTAGTCATCCCTTTGGTCACCAGAAGATCGAATCATTTGTCACGATAATTATTGGACTGATCCTGCTAGCTGCAGCTGGTGGTATTGGTTATCATGCTATCATTACTATCAAAGATGAACATATACACACGATTAAGTTATTCACCATAATTGGACCAATAATTTCAATTATCCTCAAAGAATTATTATTCCGCAAAACCTACCAGGTGGGAATCAAGACTAATTCTTCAGCTGTAAAAGCAAATGCCTGGCATCACCGCACAGATGCACTTTCTTCCATACCAGTACTAATTGCCGTTGCTGCAACTCTTATCGATCCCAAATTGATGATCCTGGATCATATCGGTGCTGTGGTTGTTGCTGCTTTTATTGCCAAAGTTGCTTTCGAGATCATCTTTAAAAATATTAATGAACTGGTTGATACAGGTATAACTGATGAAGAATATAATAACATTTCAGAAGTAATATCTAAAATTAAATTAGTAAAAGGTTTCCATAAGTTGCGCAGTCGTAAACTAGGTAGCTCTATTTATCTGGATCTGCATCTGGCAGTGGATGGTAATCTCTCAGTTTCAGAAGGTCATAATATCTCTGAAGAAGTAAAAAGAGCCTTGATCAGCAGTAATTCTAAAATCATAGATGTAATGGTTCACCTGGAACCAGAAGAATCATCGACATCCTGGTTGCCTGATCGCAGCTCTCTTAAGGAAAGATAGACAAACTGAATCTCCTTACTCTTCGTTAAAAGATTAGCAAGAAGACTCCTTAGAGTGACGGGAAAACCCTTAAAATTTCAATTTAATCACAACCGGTCTATGATCAGTAATATATTTATAGCGTGAGTCTTCCCCACCTTCTATAAATTTATCAATCGTGATCACTTTAACAAATGAATTTGAATTTTCGAATTCATCATAAAGTTCGTTGGATATGAGAATATGATCGATATGTCCGCGATATTTCCAGTATGGATAGCTCCAATCGGCACTATCATTTTTTGCAATTTCCAGATCAACAAATTTATATTCATCCGGTTTTTCCAGGAAAGTTGTAAATACGTTTTTTTCTGTCGAATCGGTTAATGTATCGTTCATATCACCCAGCATGATCACATTCTCTTGCGGTAAGAATTCATCAATGTATTCATACAAAAGTTTACAAGCTTCTTTCCTGCGTACAACATTCTTCTCACCCGGCATTGCTTTTAAGTGGTTATTGATCACATAAAATTTATGATCAGCATAAGAAAATTCCAATATTAGAGGTTTGCGAGGAAATGGCTTATGATATATCTCATCGTCAGGATAGATCTGGTAAATGCTATCCATCTTTATTATGCTCGATTTATAAAGATATGCCAGGTTCATTTCCCATTCATTTGTATTTGCCCGGAATCCATTCCATTTATCTTCAGGATTTTGAGCCTGTAAGTTATTTAACAGAACAACAAATGCAGAATCACTCTCGATCTCCTGTAATCCAATAATATCGGCATCAATCGCTGATATTATTCCCTCTGCATAATCAACAGTAAATTCACTTTTTGGAAAATTTTGAATATTCCAGGTCATAACCTCTAAGGTTTGTTCTTCTCCAATTGTTAATTTTTCATAATCAATTTTGGGAAGTTTTTCTGCCCAGAGGAAGGCAGTAACTAAAATAAACAATGCAATTACAATTTTCTTCATAAAGTCTCCTTATTTAATAATCCTGTCACGCTGAGTAGGAACAAATACGATGTATCAAAGTATGCGGCATAATCATACACTTACTATCCTTCGATACTCTGCTAACGCAACACTCAGGATGACAAAATACATTATTTCATTAATATCATTTTATTCATAGATGAATTTTCTATGTTTAATTTATAGAAATATATTCCACTGGAAACAGGCTGATCATTATTGTTTGTACCATTCCATGTTACTGTTCCCTCTTTGCCGCCTGGCAAACCCGTGAAAGTCTTAATTTTTTGTCCTTTTAAATTATAGATACTCAACTCCATGGTTTCAGTAACTTCATTAGTTTCAAAATAGATAGTAGTTGATGGGTTAAAGGGATTTGGATAGTTAGTCAAATGAACTTTTGGTGATATTACTTCATTCCTGGCTGAAACTTGACTCAACATTAGATTAAGAGAATTATGCATATTCAATCTTCCACCGGAAACGGTAGTTCCATCCAGATCAGGAAGAATATCTACACCTTCCAGAATATACTGTTTTATTTCCAGACATTTTGAAGCCGGGTTATCTTTATATTCTAATAAGAATTCTTCTGTTGCAACAGAGAACATCATTGCTACAGCTCCAGCCACATGAGGAGTTGCCATTGATGTACCCGTCTTGTATGAATATCCATTATTGTAGTTGGTAGAATATATACTTGATCCCGGTGCTCCCAAATCTATTGTTTCCAGACCATAGGCAGCGTTAATGTACTTTTCATCAAATTTTGTGGTATTGGTTACCGTTATCAGATAATCACTTTCGCAAGCCGTAGGCATATCCCCAACAATATCAACATTTACATTGATATTCATTGTAGCAGCCGCATTTAAAACTCCTGCCACACCTAAAGAATCATAGATCGCACTCCATAAAGGATAGTTAGCTGGATTACCATAATCTACTCCAAAAGAAGCATTTGTTGAGATCACAAAAGCTCCAAATTCACCCTCTGTTTCATCATAAAGCTGACGCATTTCCAATACATAACCATAAGCTTCCACCACCACAGATTCTACACTGGAATCTCCTGCAATCGGCATGATCTTAGCATTCCAATTCACTCCAGCAACTCCCAACTCATTATTTCCGATAGCAGCTGCGATTCCCGAAACATGTGTTCCATGGCTATCCGTAGGCACATTACCAGAATGATTGTACGCATTCCAACCATCATAATCATCGATATAACCATTATTATCATCGTCTATGCTGTTGTTAGGGATTTCATTCAAGTTCTTCCAAAGATTTAGATCTTCATGTGTCAGATCACAGCCACCATCAACTATAGCAATAACAAGAGTATCTCCCAGCACAGTTATTCCTCCGTTTGTGATCTCCCATGCTTCAGGAGCATCAATATCTGCGTCTTCTACTCCGCCAGTTGAACCAGTGTTATGCATATTCCATTGCAGATCAAAAAACTCATCTTCTGGGAGCAACTCACGTTGTGCAGTATAATGATTAAACTGAGCTTCCTGAACCGAAGAGTAGTTTTTTATTTGTTGTTTTATCTGGGAATCACTTATATTCTCTGATTCAAAACCAAATAGCCAAATATTCATTCTTTTGGAAAGTAATCTGATTTTTTGTAATCTAATATTTTTCATGTCAACTTCCAGGTTCTCTATTGTTGCATCATCAAAGTTGGAAAGCTGGATCATAATTTGTCCAGGAACATAAGCTGTTTCTGACGCAAAGATATTTACACAAAAGAAAATTACGAAAAGAATTAGAATAAAGTTTTTCATCCTTCCTCCAAATTTATAGAGCGCGTAGTTTATTCACTTTAAACAACACTAGGGCTTTATATTACACTGAGTACGAGTGTAACAAGTTATCGAAGTGTACGACATAATCATACTTTCATTATCCTTCGATACTTAGCTAACGCCAAACTCAGGATAACAGACACTAAATTTTAGAATGCAAGTCTTATTCCAACCGGACGATGATCGGAAACGTTGTTATCATATTCACTCCAACCGCCATCAAGAAGTTCATCAATTCTTAAAACTTGAATATCCGAATCTTCCAGAATAAATTCATCGAAAAGTTCATTCGTTATTAAAATATGATCTAGATGACTGGGCCAACTTGGATACGACCAATAAACAGAAGAACCTTCTGCAATTTCCATATCTGTAAAATCATATTCATCAATTTCATTTAAAAAAGAAACGAACACATTATTGCTTTGTGAATCAGTAAGTTCGTCATTCATATCACCGAGAACGATCACATGTTCATCAGGTAGATTTTGCGAGATATATTCATCCAGTAAATTGCATGCATCAAATCTTCTTGTTTCTTCATCCCATTCATCACCCAGATCCAGATAGCCATCACCCATTGCTTTAAGATGATTATTAATAATATATGTGTTCGTTCCGTTCCATTGCATTTCCATCATTAGTGGACGGCGTGGGAATTCCCTGCTGTAATCACCTGAACTGTATATTTCGTAAATATTGGTAAGGTCAATAACATTTGTTTTGTAAATGTATGCTAGATTAATATATGCATAGGCTGATGTCGCACGATAGCCAGCCCAAGTATTTTCTAAATCTTGGTTATTTAACATTTCAATAATTGAATTAAAATGTGAATTACTTTCAATTTCCTGCAAAGCATAAACATCAGCATTTAAACCACGAATAATTTGAGCAGCATATTCTGCAGTTAGACCTAAATTTTTAGGGAAATGCTCAATATTCCAGGTAACAACTTCCAGAGTTGATTCAGTTCCAAAATTTAGGCTTTGAAATCCTTCTTTAACAAATACACTAACTTCATCGCTCCACTTACTCTGGCATTCATCACAAAATGCTGCAACCATATAAATGTAAGTAGTTCCAACAATTACGTTAACATCATCATATTCGTGAATTCCTGCATCAACTGAATCAATAACGGTATAAACTCCACCCTCTATTTTACGTCGGATTAAAAAACCCGATTCATCTCCATTATTGTAATTCCAGCTAAGATTTATTTCTTGAACATAATTACAATTGGCATTTAGATTTGTAGGTCTATCGAGATTTGCATTTGGATCGGTAGTCGTTCCACAGAATGTAAGCAATATTGCCAGAGGAATAATAATAACTATTTTTTTCATCTATTTTTCTAATTCCTCAATTAATTTTACCGCAATCGATAGATCTTTCACTACAAAATCGGGTTGATATTCAGTTTTATTTCTTTTTTGTAAAAATTCATTTTCACCACCACCAGAGCGAACAAATATTGTTTTTAATCCGCTATTCTTTCCAAATCCAATATCAGAGAATCTATCTCCGATCATAAATGATTCTTTGGCATTGAAATCATATTTTTCTTTTGCTTTTTGGAACATTCCAATTCCGGGTTTTCTATCTTCATGATCAGTGTTAAATGGTTTAATTATTCCGTTTTTATGAAATGGCGAATAGAATATTTCATCAATAAAAGCATTCCCTTTTGCCAATTCATTTATTAATTTAGCATTGATCTTTTCTACATCTTCGATCTTAAAATAACCGTAAGCAATTCCAGCTTGATTTGTAACCACAAAAACCAGATATCCCATTTTGTTCAATTTTGAAATTGCTTTAGCTGCAAAATGGTATAAATGCAGATCCTCAGGTTTATTTATATAGCCATGTTCATCTGAATTTATAGTTCCATCTCGATCTAAGAAAACTGCTTTTTTCATATTCCTCCATGTACCGCAAACATTTAATGTTGGCTTTGCAAAGCAAATATAAGATGGCTTTACGAAGTAAAACATCGTCACTTTAAACAACATATTCTTTTCTATTTGCGATTCTCAAAGACTGAGTTTTGAATTACATATATTAACTATGATCAGAAGTACTAAACTTAAGAGCGTCATCTAATTTCAGATCAAATAATTTAAATTGATAATTCCAATAATCACCTTGTTTTGTATACTTAAATGTCATCTTCCAGCAATGTAAGTCCCGTGTGATCATGAAATTATGTGACACCAATTCATCCGCTTCCAGATCTATATAATTATCATATGAGATTGCCCAGTTTTTGGTTATACGTGCCGATACTGACATGCGTAAAGTGCTTGTGTAATCATCAATTGCATATTGTGCTTTATTAAGCTTGTAAATATGAGAAACCGTGAATGCCCAACTTTTTTCTTCTCTATTTAATTCATCAATTTCTTCCAAAGTAGTAATAGTTCTTTCTGTTTCTATATCAATAGAATCGCTACTGAAGAAATCACCTGTTACAAAATCATTTTTTTCAAGTGGAAAGTAATCAATATAATTTGCATTGCCAGATAATTTAAGTGAAGAATTTAAACTGAAATCCCAGTTTTTTACACCCAGTTCCCATTTACGTGGATTCCAGCTATTTATACCGAGATCGTAAGTTGCCTGTGAGAAACTTCCTTTTGGACTTGTAGAAATATCAACAATGCCAAAAGTGATCTTATTCGGTTTTAACTGTAATGAATGTGAAATATCACTAAATCCATTATCTTGTTCATAATCATAACTTATGCTGGAAGTTATGCTGAAGAAATCATTTATTTTGCGTTCTTTAAGTTTCTTTATTGCAGCAAGTTTAAGTTGCCATTTATTTCCCAGAGAAAAACTAACTTTCCGGCTTTTTACAGACGATCTGAGCCCTATTCCGCCAAAACTATAAAATCTATTATTCTCAGAAAAATCGGGGCGGTAAGTAAAGCTCATTCTTGGAGTGATGATATGTCGAATTGCAGAAATATAGAATTCTGGTAGTGTTCTCATTCCATAAAGATTAAATGATAATGAAGAATTGGTGTTGTAATCCATTCCACGCACAAATTTCACATTATTCTTATCTCTATCAAACCAGGCTTCATTACCGGAAACAGATTGGGATAGATTCAGCCAACCTTTAAATTTGTAGGAATAACTCAAGCTTGCTGTATGCTTCATGCCAAAATTATGCTGATTCCCAGTAGCGTAAGTTGAATCGGGACCAAGTGTGTCATTGTAAAGTACATCCCAAATTGTAGCAGTAGAATCATTAATATCTCCCTCATGAGTTGCCTTAACTCTGTAGGAATAGGAAAAATTCTCCCACCATGCATCATCAGGAATATCATTGACCTCTTCCAAAAATATTTCATATATTGGCCTGGATGGCAATGAGTAAGATACATTTGGCAATGTAATATCTTTTGTTTTGTTTTCCAGATCATCAATATAGTTTGCAGATATATATAACATACTGTTGAAAAGTGGTTTTGTAAATGCCATAGAAGATGTGATCTTCTCTGCAAGACGTTCATCAAGATCCTCGCTACCTTCCCAAACCCTTTTGCTACTTACAAAATTCAGGTTCATATCAAAAGTAGTTCTATTGCCAAAGTCGTGATGGTGTCTATTTTTTATATTCCATTCATATTGAGATATTTGAGGTCCTTCTATCTTCTTTTGTAAAATCGCATTAAAGAAACCATAATGAATATATCTTTGTTTATATTTGGAACGAAAACCCAGTTCCCAACCCATCAATTCATAATAGTCTAGTGCTAATGTAAAATCTGCATGATCTCTATAAGCAAAATAATAGGCAATATTTTCTAGATATTTTCCTTTAGTTTTATTCCAACCAGGAGATGGCACCAAAATACCTGATTGCCTTCCACGTTTTAGAGTAAAAGTTCCAAAAGGAAACACAAAAACAGGAAAATGGTTTACGTAAAAAACAACTGGTTTTGCCACAAATTTGTCATCCCGATAAAAACGAAGTTCTTTTGCCTGAATATAAAAATGCGGATGCAGGGCATCACAAGTTGTAAAAACACCGTCGTCCACATCGTAGATATCGTCATCAATTTTTCTTATTTCTGTGCCGTAATAATAACCTTTATCAAATTTGCTTGCTCCACTGGAAACTAAACCCCATTTGGTTTGAAGATCGTAATAGATATCTCTTCCAAGCATATTCTGAGATCCATCCTGTAGATAGGATTTTCCCTTTGCATATGCTTGTTTTTTTTTTAGATCAATAGCAATTGTATCTGCATTAATTATTGATGTGTGATAAGTTACTGATGTATTCCCGCTTAATTGTATGATCTCTTTTTCCACATTATAATCAATGCTATCTGCTACATAAAAAAGAGAATCAGATCTAAGACTGTCAGTAATTTTCAATGAGTCAGTAAATAAAGAATCAGCAGTATGCAATTTTTTTTTCTCTTGAATTTCTTGTGTCCATGAAAATACAGCCACTAAGATAAACATTGAAGCAAAGATTCTTATAGCTTTTTCTCTATTTACATTTTTTTTCATAACTGGCATTATTTTGGGTTCAATATTTGTGTCAAGTATGGTGTGCATCAAGACATAATGGCTAGTTCCAGCAATACAAAATGTAACAAATATTTTGACACAATTGAAACAGAAAAATTTGTTTCCTGACAGAGGTGAGAAATGAGAGATAAAAAGTACATCGTTTTTGGTTTTTATCCGGATGAAAAAATAAATGAGGTAAAATGGAGCAGCTAGTATTTATCGGATTATTTATTTTCCTTTTTTCTGCTGCTCTTCAGGGTCTTACCGGTTTTGGATTTTCAATTCTTGCAGTTCCTCTCATCACTTTGTTTATATCCCCCAAAACGGCTGTTCCTATATTACTAATTTATTCAATGATAATCAACATTGTTGTTCTCTATTCTGCCAGAAAAGCCATAAATCTAAAGAAAATATGGATCCTACTTTTTGCTGGAATAATTACAATGCCCTTGGGTACACATTTACTGGTTATCATGAATGAAAATCTGCTTAAAATATTCATTGGCTTAATGATATTAGTTTTTGGAATTTTACTACTTATTGGTTTTCGCAGGCAGTTTAAAAATGAGAAAATTGCAATGTTGCCAATAGGAATGCTTAGCGGTTTACTTGGAGGCAGTATTTCCATCAGTGGGCCTCCAATCATTCTTTTTCTTTCGAATCAAAATGTGGATAAACATACATTCAGAGGTAATCTGGCTGCTTATTTCTTCATCTTGAATCTATTCACAATTTCAGTATACTATTTAAATGGACTTCTCACAAAAGAAGTTTGGAACTATTCTCTAAATTTTCTTCCTGGTCTGTTGATTGGTGTCTTCGTTGGGAACTTTCTTTCTCATAAGATCAAGGATGATCATTTTAAAAAATTGACTCTGATTCTACTGATAATAATGGGATTACTTTCTATAATTTCAGGATTAACATAAATTAATTTTCTTGCGTTAAATTCTAAATTTTTACTTCTTGTTCCATAAGAAGATTCTTGGAGGAATTGATGAAATTTATAAAATTTTCTATTTTAGTTTTAATTTTTATTGTTTTAACAGCGTGTTTATCCACAGCCAAAACCACAATAACAGAAAAGCCAAAAAAATTAACATTAGATGACCAGATGAATAAACTAACTGGTCAGATCATTTCCAGTTTTAAGGAATCTAAAATTAAAAAAATTGCAGTAATTGAATTTGCTGATCTCAATGGTAATGTTACTAACTTTGGTTCATTCATCG
>JAVCCF010000087.1 GCA_030765625.1 Candidatus Tenebribacter burtonii | reverse complement strand
TTGAGATATCCCATTTATCACCTAATAGAATAAATAAGATAACATTCAAAAAAGGACCGGATGCCATGGCAATTTGACGAACCAGATGTATCTTCGCATAGATGCCGGAACGATTTCCTGATTGTAAAGAATCTGCCAGGATAGATTCAAAAGCTGGACGTGTAAGTCCCTGGAATGCTCCCCATAATAGCATGGCAACTAAAATTAACATAATGCTGTTTGCCATTGCTAAGGTAATCATGGCTAATATCCCGACAATGGCTGAAACACGTAGCATGTTTTGGCGTCTGTATTTCTCTGCCATAATTCCAGCTGGGAAAACAATTGCAGTCATGGCAATTCCGCTAACTCCGGCTGTGATTCCTAACAGTTCATTCGCAGTAAAGCCAAAAACACCTTTTGAACTTTCCACGAATAATATGACATAAAGACTGAAAATATTTCCCATCCATATACCGCGGCCAAAAGACTGCAAAGCTTCAAACAAAAATGATAATTTTACATTGCTATTTAAACTATTTCCTAATTTCATTAGACTAGGAGAATAAATTGGTGCTTTCTGTCAATTTGTTCACAAAAATCTTGCCTTCAATTTTAAACTTTAAATAGATGATATCATCAAGAGAAGGAGAATAAGTATGCAAAAATATTTAGAACCCTTAATAAAAAGCTTTAAAGAAAATGCTGATCCAATCACTGCTGAACCAATGGCAAAATATATGAAAAATCTCTTCCCATATTTGGGAATAAAAACTCCAATTCGAAAAGAATTATTTAAGGATTTCATCAAAGAAAACGGTATGCCGGAATTATCAGATTTAAAACAGATTACGTTGGAACTTTGGGATTTACCGGAGCGTGAATTTCAATACACAGCAATCGGATTACTTAAGAAATTTGTAAAGAATTGGGATGAAGATTTCATTGATTTGTTTGAACAACTTATCGTCAATAAATCCTGGTGGGATAGCGTGGATGGAATTGCCAGTTGGCTGGTAGGAGAGCATTTCAAATGGTTTCCACATCAGCGTGATGAATACATTAAGAGATGGATGAAAAGTGATGATAAGTGGCTGCAGCGGACCTGTATATTATTCCAACTTCATTACAAAGACAAAACAGATGTGATGCTATTGGGTAGAATAATTATGTCGTTGCATACCAGCAAAAAATTTTTCATTCAGAAAACAATTGGCTGGGCTTTACGTGAATATTCCAAAACAGATGCTGAAGCCGTAAAAAATTTCGTGGAAAATAATGAATTAGCTAACTTGAGTAAAAGAGAAGCTTATAAATGGTTGAAAAACCAGGGGAAGATTTAGTGCTTACGGATAGACGCAGATAAACACAGATTATTTGTTCTTTTTTTTTGATCTGTCAGAGCTTGTGTCATCCTTCAGTTGCCGGAAACCGTCCTGAGCATGTTGAAGGACGAAGGCGAATTTATTGCTGACATCAATTTTCCTTGCCGAAATAATTTACAATTTCATTTTCAATTCAAAATTATTTTTGAGGTGTTTTTATGCAGCGAGAGAAAATCTATATCGAACGCATCAAGCGGTTTGCCGATAGAATCAATAAACTAAGATATACCGATCCCAAACCTTTATCAGCTTCATTTATCTATGATAAGATCGAACCAATTTCTTATGAAACAGCTTTAAGTTCAAAGTTCAAGCCGATCAAAATTGGTGAAGAATGGGGCAAACTCTGGGGATGTGCCTGGTTTAAATTCAAGGGGAAAATTACAGCAGAGTTCAAAGGAAAAGAAGTTGGTGCACTGATCGATCTGAATGGTGAGGCTTGTGTTTGGAAAGATGGCTCTCCCTGGCTGGGACTCACCAACAAAATTCATTGGGATCTGCGTTCAGGAAAATATTTTGTTCCACTTGCAGTAATTGCCAAAGGTGGAGAAGAAATTGATCTGCTGGTGGAAGCTGGTGCAAATGGACTTTTTGGTGCGGGACAGAATGACTACCGCCTGCAGCAGGCAGAAATTGTATGTGTGAATCGTAATATTATCAAGCTTAATCTGGATTTGAAGGTATTGATTAATCTATTCGAAGCATTGGAAGAAAGATTACCTCGACGTAGTAAAATAATTTATGGATTAAATGAAGTATGTAATGTTTGGAATGATGGAAAAGGAATTGAAAAATGTTTGGAAATAACTGCTGAGCTGCTTTCCAAACCTGCTAATGCCAGTGCGCTAACAATATATTCCATCGGACACGCTCACCTCGATCTGGCTTGGCTTTGGCCTGTTCGTGAGACGATTCGCAAAGGTGGAAGAACGTTTGCTACCGCTCTAAAAATGCTCGAAAAATATCCCGAGTATAAATTTGGGGCTTCTCAACCGCAACTTTATGAATGGATCAAAACAGATTATCCGCAACTTTATGCTAAAGTGAAGCAAGCAATTGCAGATGGACGCTGGGAAGTTCAAGGAGCAATGTGGGTGGAACCGGATATGAACCTCACCAGTGGGGAATCTTTAGTGCGTCAGTGTTTGTATGGAAAGAGATTTTATCAAGATGAATTTGGTAAAGAGGTGAAAGAACTTTGGCTACCGGATGTATTTGGTTACAGTGCTGCCCTTCCACAAATTTTAAAGAAATGCGGTATTGATTACTTTATGACCCAAAAAATAAGTTGGAATGAAACGAATATTTTTCCGCATCATACTTTTATGTGGGAAGGTATCGATGGAACACGCATTCTCTCTCATTTTCTGCCAACCAATAATTACAATCTAAGCAACACACCCAAAGAACTAATAGAATCGGAAAAACGATATGCTCAGTCGGATGTCTCTGACGAATTTTTAAATCTTTATGGAATTGGAGATGGAGGAGGAGGACCTTCAGCGCATCATATTGAAATGGGACTGCGCCAACAAAACTTAGAAGGAACTCCCAAATTCAAATTTTCCTTTGCAGAGGATTTCTATAAAAAGATCGATTCAATTCCCAAAGAGAAGCTGCCGCTTTGGAGTGGAGAACTATATCTGGAACTGCATCGCGGAACATATACCACCCAAGCCATGATGAAAAAGTATAATCGACTTCTCGAACAAAAATTACACAATGTAGAATTCTTAGGTTCACTTGTAGATGATTTTAAACAATCTGAATTAGATGAAATTTGGAAGAATACGCTGCTAAATCAGTTCCACGATATTTTGCCTGGTTCTTCCATCAATTGGGTTTATAAAGATGCTAATAAAATGAGCAGGAAAAATCTGGATAAACTGGATAAACTTGAGGAGAAATTGCTTATCATTTTACATGGGAAAAATGGAAAGGGGACAGATAAATTTGTAGTATATAATTCACAGCCCTGGAAGAGAAAAGAGGTTATTCAATTAGCTGAAAGCGATGGTCAATATTGGGTTGGTGATGGAACTTCAAGTGAAATAATGAATGCAAAAAGTGGTGTGATAGATTACCAGATCGAGCTTCCTCCTTGCGGATATACCTGCATTTTATTAGAAAGTGTGGATATGAAATTTCTACAGAAAGAAATTTTATTGAAAGCTTCTGAAAATTCTTTAGAAAATAAATTGATTAAAATAGAATTTGCCAAAGATGGAACAATTGTTTCGATGTATGATAAAGTGGAAAAATGTGAAATTTTGGCAGGAAAAGCAAATGAATTATTGTTGCGGGAAGATGAACCGAATAACTGGGGAGCGTGGGATGTGAATCATTTTTATCGCGAAACAACTCCCGAAAAAGCAAAGTTGATCTCTTCTAAAATAATTCATAGAACGAATCTGTCTGCAACATTACTTCAACAATTTAAGATTGGGAACTCAGACATTGAGCAGAAAATCACGATTACTGAAAATACAAAATTGATTAAATTTGAAAATAAGGTAGATTGGAAAGAAGAGCACAAAATGTTACGTGTTTCGGCTCAACTCGATATCTATTCGTCACAAGCTTCTTTTGAAATCCAGTATGGAACTCTGAAGAGAGCAACGCATTCCAACACAAGCTGGGATGCTGCAAAATTTGAAGTTGTCGCACAAAGATTTGCCGATCTTTCCCAACCGGATTATGGCTTCGCCATTTTGAACGACTGCAAATATGGACATTATATTAAAGAAAATGTGATGAGTTTGAATTTACTGCGAAGTCCAAAAGATACTGATAAAGAAGCAGATTTGCATCTGCACGAGTTCACCTTTTGCTACTATCCGCATAAGGGATCACTCATCGAATCCGATACATTGCAGTTAGCACATAATTTGAATAGCTCATTAATACAATTTCCGATTTCAGAACTTCCCGAAAACAGACAGAGATCATTCTACAACATTATAGGAAAAAATGTAAAACTGGAAGTTATCAAGAAAGCTGAAGATGGAAATGGTATTATTTTGCGCATGTATGAAACTGCCGGAACAAATGTAGAAATTACCTTCCAAAATGCTGAAAAGTGGGAGCAACTGATCGAAACCGATATGCTGGAAAATGCAATTGAGCAAATATGTAAGAATGCAAATGAAATGAAATTGCAGTTCAAACCTTTTGAGATAAAAACATTTAGGATAGTTTGAGATATGCAATACTCGATCTGGATGAATAGTAGAGAACGAAATAAAGATGATTGGAAACTTGATTTCACCAAATTACAGAAAGCTGGAATCTCAAATATCTTCCTGAGTGGTAAAATAGAAGATTTAGAAAATGCCTTGAAATACGCTGCTGATTTCAATCTTCAAATTCACTATTGGATATTCACTATGATCTGTAATGATGATAATATTATCAACCAGCATCCTGACTGGTTCACAGTCAATGGTTTGGGAGAGAGTTCGCTCGAAAATCCGCAATATGTGGAATATTACAAATGGCTCTGCCCAACTCATCCCGAAGTACAAGAATATTTAAGAGAACGAGTTAAAAAACTCTGTAAAATTTCAGAGCTAACCGGAGTTCACCTAGATTACATCCGACATTGTGATGTGATCTTGCCAATCGGTTTGCAGCCGAATTACAATTTAATTCAAAACAAAAAAGAACCACAATTTGATTACTGTTATTGTGAACACTGCCGATCTTCCTTCCAACAGAAATCAGGGATCGACCCGATTGACCTGCTGAATCCATCTAAAGATCAGGATTGGCTGAAATTTCGTTATGACAACATTACAAACATCGTTAACATGCTTGTAGAAATAATCCATTATTATAATAAAAAAGCAACGGCTGCGGTTTTTCCTGCGATCATGCAAAAAAACGTACGGCAAGAGTGGCATAAATGGAACCTTGATGTTGTTTTCCCGATGCTATATCATTCCTTCTATGATGCCGGTCTCGATTGGATTGGAAATGAAACCCGGAAGGGTAAACAGTTATTGAAATCTACAGAACTGCACAGTGGTTTGTATATCCCGTCTATCGGACCAGATAAACTAATACAGGCAATTAAATTTGCCGTAAATGATGGTGCAGATGGAGTTTCCTTGTTTGATTTTAACGCAATGAAAGATGAACATTGGAAGATATTGAACAGTTAGGTTGCACGTCACTGAATGCCCCAATATGAAAAGTTTACACAATTAGACAATATTCAAGTTCTTTCAATATGTTTTAAGAATGATCTTTTTTTAGATTTAATTTCAAAGATTGTTAGTAATTAATTTTTGTCAGCCAAGCCATAGTTTTTAACGTAGACAAATTCGTTTTGATTCGTTGCTTATCCTACTGATACTGCAATCGATATAGATCGTAATAGAGCCCTTCTTTGGCGAGTAATTCCTGATGGTTACCTTCTTCGACAATCTCACCTTTATGCAGCACAATAATTCTATCTACATGTTGAATGGTTGAAAGACGGTGCGCGATGATAATAGAAGTTCTATTTTCCATTAATTTTTGGAGTGCATCCTGAATCAGGATTTCTGTTTCGGTATCGATATTAGCAGTCGCTTCATCCAGAACAAATATAGTGGGATCATAAGCCAGGACCCGTGCAAAAGCAATAAGCTGGCGTTGACCAACGCTGAAAGTAGCTCCGCGTTCCATTACCGGTTCCAAATATTTTCCGGGCAAACTATCTATAAATTGATGTACATTCACATATTTGGCAACCTGTTCAATATTTTCATCGGTGATATCTTCATTATTGAGAACTATGTTATCTTTTATTGTTCCGGAAAATAGGAATACGTCTTGTTGTACAATACCAATATTATTTCTGATCTCTTCGAGAGAAAACGTCTGCTGGTCTTTTTCATCGATAAAAATGTTTCCCTTCTGGAATGGATACATGCCTGCTATAAGATTTATTATGGAAGTCTTACCTGAACCAGTATGTCCTACAAAAGCAACTTTTTCACCCGGTTTAATTTTGAATGAAATATCTTTCAGAACATAATCGTCATAATTATAGGCAAGCCATACATTTTTAAATTCTATTTCACCAAGAAAAGAATTTCCGTTCTTTTGATGATTTTCAATCCTGAAGTCCTCAGGTTTATTTCCCATTAAATCAAATATTCTCTCGGTTCCTGCCATTGCAGCCTGTAAAATATTAAACTTCTCACTCAAACGATTTATCGGTTCAAAGAATCTATCCAAATAACTTATAAAGGCAATGAAAACTCCTAAAGTAATCACATTATCGAGGATCATACCACCACCATACCATAATAGAATTGCTACTGCAACTCGACGCATGGAATTTATCAGCGGACGGAATAGAGCAAAGAGTTTCATTTGTGATATTGATTTTTCATAATACTCTTTATTTATTTTAGCGAATTCGCTTTTCTTTCGCTCATTCTGGTTAAAAAGTTGAATGATCTTTACACCGGAAATACTTTCTGCCAAGGTCGAATTTATTTTAGCAATTTTCTTCCTCACTTCCCTGTAAATGATCCTGCTTCTTTTCATGAAAATACTGAAAAGAATGTAAACTACAGGAAGTACTGTGAAAGTGATCAGAGCCAATTTCCAATTAAGAACAAGCATCATAATGATTATACCACTCAATATAAAAAATTCCTGTAAAAGTTGTATCAGCCCGTTACTGAACATTTCATCAAGTGTACGAACATCATTGGTTACACGGGTAACTAATCTCCCAATCGGGTTCTTATCGAAAAATGAAAGCGGCATTTTGGAAACATGAGCGAACACATCACGTCGCAGATCGTACATTGCATGCTGAGAAGCATAATTTATCATAAATATCTGTAGATAATAAAAGCCAAATTGAGCAACAATTATAGAGAACAAAATCAATCCGAAGATCTTGATCTTATTAATATTGTATCTCTGAATTCTCCTAAGCTGCTCTTTTTTCAGAACTCCTTCATCTTTTAATCTGAATAATTCGGCAGAGCTAACTGCAAGAAACTCATTTGAAAGTATTTTAATATCCGTATCTTTTAACAGTTCAAGGTTTGTTGTTTCATTAGTTATCAACGTAACTTTTTTAAATAAATTGTTTTGCTGTTCCAGATCAGCAATTTCTTGTTTATTGATGAAATTTAATTTATGATTCGAAAATATGAGAAAGAATTTATCTGCATGAGAATATTTTACAAACTTAACCCTTTTGTATTTTTCTATGAATTGCTGTTGCTCATTTTTGGAATTGAATTCTATCAAGTCTTTATTGGAAGTGATGTATTCATCAACAGCAATTTTGGTGATCGCCGGCATCGCTAGTTCACTAACTGCTATAAGGAGTAACATGATAAAGGAAATAATCACATAGAATTTATACGGCAACAGATACTTGATGAGTTTTTTCATCATCACGCTATCATAGATCTTTGCCTTTATATCATCTTCATTAAATCCTGTTGCACCGTGTCTCATTTACTTCCTCTTATCCGTGTGTTCTGTTGCTGAGATTTTCTCTTCTAATTGTTGTTTTTCAAATAAGTCTCTATATATTCCTTTAATTTTTAATAATTCTTCATGAGTTCCCTGTTCAGCGATTTTTGCATCATCAATAACAATAATTTTATTTGCATGCTGTAATGATGAAATCCTGTGGGCAATAATTATAGTGGTTTTATTTTTTCTGAGTTTAATTAAATGGTCTAAAATTCTTTTTTCAGTTTTAGTATCAACTGCAGATAAGGCATCATCAAGTATGAGAATATTTGGATCTGTGATCAGGGCACGGGCGATGGCTATCCGTTGTTTCTGTCCACCGGAAAGTGTAACTCCTCGTTCACCGACTACCGTTTCAAATCCTTCCCTGAAATCTATAATGTCATTATAAACCTGTGCGTTTTGGGTTACTTGAATTATTTCTTCTTCTGTTGCATTGGGTTTTCCTAAAATAATATTCTCTTTAATTGTTTGAGAAAAGAGGAAAATATCCTGTGGAATCATAATTATATTTTTTCTTAAAACTTCTAAAGATATTTTATATATTTCATTCTCATCAATGAATATGCTTTCTTTAGGTGGATTGTAAATTCTGGTTAAGAGATCGGTTAAGGTTGATTTTCCGCAACCGGTTTTTCCAACTATTGCCAGTGTTTTTCCTGCCTCGATAGAAAAAGAGACATTATTAAATATCAATAGATTCTTCTCATTATAGCGGAATGTGAGATGTTTGAATTCAATTTTACCTTTAAGTTGTGAAATAGAATGATCTACCGTTTCTTCATCGATGATTTCTGGTTGTTCATCAAATATTTCATTCAGTCGTTTTAAGGATGCCGTACCACGCTGATAGAGATTCACGACCCAACCGATTGCTATCATCGGCCAGACGAACATTCCGAGATATTGAAAGAAAGCAATAAATTGACCGATCGTGATCTCACCTATCATGGTTGCTTCGCCGCCATACACCATCACAATCATCATACTAAGCCCGATAATAAGCATAAAAGAAGGATGAAATATTCCTTGAATACGAACAAGTGAAAGATTCTGTTTTACATAATCATAGGCTGAATCGGAAATCTTTTCCAGTTCCGATTCTTCCTGAACAAAAGCTTTTACAACTCGAATCCCGGAAATACTCTCCTGAACTTTCCCTGACATTGTGGCAAATGTCTTCTGAACTTTCCCAAAACGATGATGGATCTTCTTACCTAAAACGATAATAATAATGCTGAGCAGCGGAAGAGGAATTATTGAAAGTAAGGTGAGCCGTAAATTTATATTTACCATAAAGAAAAGAGAGGCAACAGTGAGCACTATTATATCAACACCAATAACAAAACTAAACCCAACCAGCATACGTACAGCATTCAGATCATTAATAGCATACGCCATCAGATCACCGGTTTTTACTCTATTAAAGAAATTCGCTGAAAGTGACATCAAATGATCAAAATAATCCTGCCTGACACTTCTATCTACAAACCAGGCACTCCCCAGCAAGAAGTATCTCCAGAAATAGCGCATAAATGCCATTAATGCTGCAATTAATAAAATAACTCCACCAGCATAAAATAGATTTAGTTTCGTGAAACCTTCAGTTCCAATTCCATCAATTGCATATTGCATAATTTTGGGAATGATCAGAGATATAAGGTCAATAATAATAAGGAGAACTATACCAATTGCGATCTTGTGAAAATTATTTTTAATATACGGCTTGATCTTAGCAAAAGTTTTCATTAAGATTAATAAATTTCAATAGAGTGAGCAATAATTGCATCCAATTCTTTTTTTGTTTCAGAGTCTGCACCATAAACAAATGTAGAACACAAATATTCCCAATCTGCTTTATTTAGTTTGAACAATTCTTTTGCTATTAGTACCTCAAGCTCTGCTCTTTCGTTGACAGGATTTATTTCTTTAACTTCAAAATCCAGTTCTGTTCTTAAATCTTCATATAGTTTTTTTTCACTGAAATGACAAAGAAGATTAAATGACTTTTTACTTATAATTTCCAACAAATCTTTATCAACCTCAGGAATGGGGAGTTCGTATAAAAAATTTGTTGTAAGATTTGCTGAAATTTTATTTCTCAAAAAATAGTTTGCAGTTAATGAATTAAACAAAGCAGATAAATATAACAACTTACTATAACCTATCCTCTCCTGAATTAGATTTGAATCAGTTTTTTTATAAGATAAATTTATTACATTATAAATTGAATAAACTGAAAAAACATTTTTAGGAATGATTGTTGTAATAAATGTTCTCTCATTCGTTGAACTGGCAACAACTCTATAAGCTAAACGATATGTTTGAAATTCTAATAAAAAATTATTTTTAAAAAAAACTTCTTTGATTTCATTTCTCTTAAAACCTTTCATATTTTTATTTATTCTTACAATTTCTTTATTATAAAGTTCTTGATATCCAATTTTTTTATCAATAAAATATCTTGGTTTAGAGAAATTTGAATTAAACTGATGAATCATTTTACCCTCGAATAAAGATAAATCATTTACAGATTCTGGTTGTATTTTGAAAATTTTTCTATCATCAGTTAAATTAAATTCTCTTCTCATCCGAATATTTGTTTCATTAAGTTTATTATGATTGGAAATAATTTTCTTACACAATTCATAATTTCTTTTGCTTCTAAATTCCATAATTGACAAATTGTTCGGTGAAAATTGCTTAACCATTTCCAAATTATAAACAATTGGTTTTTTCTCATAAAGTTCGGAAGAATTCAAAAGATAGAACATTCCTTTAAAACTGGTATTTCTTTTTTCTCTATTTTTTTCTACCAAAACGATCGAGAATTTGAATCTATTATCAACATCTGGAAAAAGTTTTACCTTTTTGTTAGAACCATTGATTTTTTCAAGATATCCCCTGTTTTCAAATGAATAAAGTTCAATGAGATTGTTTTCTACCATAGTTAATTTTCTTATACCAAATGTGCCTTCGTCAGTTTGAAAACTGGATGGAATAAGGATATTCATAAATCCGGTTTCTTTCAATATTTCCAAATTCCTTTCCACAAAAACTTTAAAATAATTTAAGTGAGTTCTCATTGCTGTGCTGCATTCAGGTTTCTGTTTATGATATTTATAGTTTTCGGAAATAAAATTGGAATATTGTTTATAAAACTCTTTATATTCTTCCCATTTCTTAGCAAAGATTTTATCTTTTTTCAATTTTGTTTTAAACCAGTCATCAAAAGTAGAATAATCCATTGAGTATTTACCAATTTCAGCAAATTCTTTTTTAACTGGATAAATCTCTTCCCAAGGTGGATTACTAATTATTCCAGAAAATCCTCTTTCCTCAATTTTTAAAGGTTCACCTTTCTCATTGAAATAGAGAAAATAAAATTCCAGAACAATTAATGTAGGATTACTGAAGTTTTCGATTTCTTTTTCCAGATCATTCCTGATTTTTAATTTTACTTCGTTGATCTGATCTACCAATTCAGGATTAAAAGGATTATTTAAATATTCCTTTCTGAGATTAAGCAGAGATATGATCTCTTTATGATATTGGGATGATAATATTTTAATTTGATTTTCTGTATTAATATCAAATAATGCATCAGCATTAATGCAATTCAATCCTAAGTTCGGTAAGATATGGTTTGCTTCTTTTGGAAGTCTCCTAAAATTAAATATAGGTGGATCGAGTTTGACTGCTTCTTTCCAGATATTGGTTTTCGCAGTTTCAATAGCTCTTTTATCAATGTCTACAGCATAAATATGATTTAAAATTATTTTACTTATTAATTTTCTGGGATTATTGAATCCAATTTTTTCTCTAAATTCAAGAGCTTTTGTTACATGTTCGGGAACATCAAAAATGGCTTCCGAAAAATGTCTTGTTGCCCAGTGAGTTTTCTTTTCAATTTGAATATAATACTTATAAATTTCACGTAGAGTTTTAATTAAAAAACTTCCACTACCTGAACTTGTATCTATTATAGTAATTTTTTGTAAATCTTCAAATTCTCTATAAGCTTCATCATAATCACCATCATCAATTATTCTAACAATGCTTTGAATTTTAGATTCGAATAGTATTTTAACTAATCTTTGTGACATGTATTTAGTAATTTTAGCTGGAGTATAATAAATTCCTGAATCTTTTTTAACCTCAGCAATAAAAGTTTCATATGCTTTTCCAAAAACATCTTCATCAATAAGTCTATAATTGTAATGAACCATTCCTTTTCCAAAAGTATATTCCCATTGGCCAAAACCCATAATTGTTTCAAATTCTGATTTAAACCTATTCAAATTTAATTCATCTTTCTCTAAATAATCCCAGATTTTTGTGGAAAATAATTCCGTATCATAATATTCCCAAAACCAGCTTTCAATTTCTTCGAAGAAACTCTTAAAAAATCTTTCTACTCCTTTAACATCCCATCTTTCCTGTTTATCAAAATAGGTGGTTTCAAGAAATTTATAAGATATTAAACCATAATCCTCAAGTGTTTTTATAAAGATAATTTTATTTAAAAATAGAACTATCAATTCTTCTTTAGTAAACTTATCATTTTTAATGAAATTTACAGATAAAAGTTGATCATACCATTTTTTCAAATCTTTAAAAAATTCTGCTTCAAGTTCAGGTTTTGGTTGATCATCTTCCAATCTTCTTATTGATTCCCAAAAATTATCGTATTCTAAATATCTTTCTAAAAGTTCAGTAAATTTAATTTCAGCAAAAGGTTTATATTTCAGTAAACTTTCTTGATTGAACAAAAAGGAATTATCAAGATTAGTTAAGATAACATAATTGTTGTTTTGTAAATATTTTTTTATTTGGTCTTCATGTTTTTCAAAATCAAACTTTCTTTGCCTTAATTCCTCATCATGTTTATAATAATTTGGTTTAAGTTCAATTAAAACAGGATTCTTAATATTTTCTTGTAATGCTAAATCAATAAATCCATTTTTTAAAGCAACTTCTGAAAAGGATTCAATTTTTAGTATTCTATTAACAATTTCTTTTAACAATTCTGCTGAAGCAGTTTCAGGTTTAGATCCATAGAGCAAAGTATTTAAATATTGTTTTATTGGTTTAAATTTCCACTTATTTTCTTTATCCTTTATTTCAACAATGTTCAATTTACCAAAGGCATTTAAAACCTCTAACTCTTTAATGTAATTCTGTTTTTTTTCAATATCGTTTGTCATTAATGTTAACCTCTACAATTAATTCCCCATATTTCTCAATATAAAGCATTGCACATTTCTTCGCCATCGAACGTATTTTCCCGATATAAGCTGCCCGCTCCGTCACACTTATTACACCGCGTGCATCCAGTAGATTGAATGTATGAGAACATTTAAGCAAGTAATCATAAGCAGGATAGACCAGCTTATTTTCAATCAGATTTTTAACTTGTTTTTCATGATCTTTGAAAATCGTAAACAGCGATTTCACATCTGCCAGTTTAAAATTATATTCGGAAAATTCCACCTCTTTATCAAAAAACATTTCACCATATTTTGTCGTATCATTCCATTGCAGATCTTTGAAATCATCCACTTCCTGAATATACATTGCGAGACGTTCTAATCCATAAGTAAGTTCCACACTAATAGGAAATACTTCGATACCGCCAACTTGTTGAAAATATGTAAATTGGGAAATCTCCATCCCATCCAGCCATACTTCCCATCCAAGTCCCCAAGCTCCAAGAGTTGGTGATTCCCAATCATCTTCTACAAAGCGAATATCGTGTTTTTCGGTTTCGATTCCTATAGCCTGCAAACTCTTTAAATAAAGTGTTTGAATATCATCCGGTGAAGGCTTTATTATTACTTGAAATTGATAATAATGCTGCATCCTGTTGGGGTTTTCTCCATATCTACCATCTTTTGGGCGACGGCAAGGTTGTGCATAAGCTATCGAAACCGGCTTCTTACCCAGAGCACCAAAAAAAGTTGCTGGGTGGAAAGTCCCGGCACCCATATTTTCGTCATATGGTTGTAAGATATTGCATCCGTTATCTGCCCAGAAATGCTGTAATTTTAAAATTATATTCTGAAAATTCATTGTTACTCCAAGTTCCTATAATTGTTAATCTTTTCTTTTTATTTTGTTCATGAGTCAAGCTGAATTTTACTACAACATAGTTTTGTGAAATTAACAGGTTAAAAAAACTTGTCAGATTTAACTTTCTAAAAATCATCGGAGTAATTAAAAAAAATAAAGTATTTAAGGAGAACATTATGAATTTTACTGACAAAAAAATCGTAAAGAAACTGAGAATGTATTTTTCAGAAAACCTCGATGTGACAAAATGGGAAAATGTAGAGATTGAAATGAAAAAATTGGAAAAAGAAAAGATAACTTCCCCGTATGAACTTATTAATTTTATGGAAAGAATCGGTGAACTTTCTGATATACTTTCTGAAGAAATGGCCTGGCGTTATATTAACATGACGCGCTTTGCAGATAACGAAGAATATTCAAAAAAATTCAATGAATTCTATGCTGGAATTATTGCCAAAACTAAACCTTATGATTTTAAATTCAATAAGAAATTTTATGACAGTCCTTTCCGTAAAGAACTTGATGAAAAGAAGTATGCACACTTGAATAAAATTATTGCCAACGATATAGAATTATACCGTGAAGAAAATATTCCACTTCAAGTTAAAGAACAGGAATTAGCCAATAAATATGGATCTCTCTTTTCAAAACTTACCGTAACATATAAAGGTGAGGAAAAAACAATGTCTCAACTTACACCATTCTTGAAAGATCAAGATAGAGGAGTTCGCAGGGAAGTTTGGAATCTCCGTATGGAAAAGATGATGGAGAAACGTAATGAATTCAATAAGCTTTTTGATGAAATGAAAGAACTCAGAATTCAGCAGGCAAAAAATGCAGGATTTGATAATTACCGTGATTATATGCATCAAGCCAAAGGACGTTTTTCATACTCACCCCAAGATATTATGAAGTTCCATGATGCAGTTGAAAAAGAAGTTATTCCATTTTTAAAAACATTCACTGAAGAACGGAAAAATATATTGAAAATTGATTCTGTAAAACCATGGGATACTTCCGTGGATCTGGATGGAAAAACCCTTAAACCATTCAAAGAAATCGATGAATTCATAGATAAAGGAATCGATATTTTGCACACAATAAAACCGGTATTTGGCGAAAGATTGAACATGATGAAGAATTCCGAATTTCTTGATCTGGAAAATAGGAAAGGTAAAGCTCCCGGTGGATATAATTATCCTCTGCAAGAAACAGGTGCCCCCTTTATTTTTATGAATGCAATTGGACTACACAGAGATATTGTTACTTTGCTTCATGAATCGGGACATGCGATGCACACCTTTGCTATGAAAAATATTAAACTCAATCCTTACAAAGGTACGCCCAGCGAAGTTGCAGAACTTGCTTCCATGACAATGGAATTCCTCTCAATGGATCATTGGGATAAATATTATGATGATGCAAATGATCTAAAAAAAGCAAAACGAGATCAGCTCAAAGGTGCTTTAAGTTTCCTGCCCTGGTGCATGACAGTAGATGCTTTACAACACTGGATATATTTGAATCCAGAGCATACAATGGAAGAACGGGAAGAATTTTTTCTTTCACTTCTGCAAAGATATGATACCGGTATAGATTGGAGTGATGTAAAAAAATATAAAAAAATACTCTGGCTTTTTCAACTTCATATTTTTGAAGTTCCATTCTATTACATTGAATATGGAATGAGCCAGCTCGGAGCACTTTCTGTTTATAGAAATTATAAGAAATTTGGAAAAGAAAAAGCACTGGAAAAATATGAAGATTTCCTCAAACTCGGTTACACCGTTCCAGTTGATAAATTATATGAAGCCGCAGGAATTAAATTTGATTTTTCGGCGAAATATGTAAAAGAACTGGTTGATTTTGTTAAAGAAGAATTGGCTGTAATAAAGTAATAGTATTGTATTCTGCTCCCCTTAGAAGGGTAGACCAAGAGGGGTTGATTGAATATTAAATCATCAATCAAAATAAACCCTCTTTAATTCCCCCTTACAAAGGGGGATAGAGTAGAAGGAGCTGGTTTGAATTCAAAAATTGCATTAATACGTTTAATATTTATCTCGTTATTAATCACATTTTTCATCTTCTTATTTGCAGGTGAACCTTATGTGCTCATGGTTTCATTTGATGGGTTTAGATATGATTATGATACAAAAACGGAAACTCCGAATCTTGATTTTATGCGAGATAACGGTGTTAAGGCAGAATCTATACAACCGGTTTTCCCATCAAAAACCTTTCCCAATCATTACGCGCTTGCAACCGGAGCTTATGCGGCAACTAACATGATAACTGCAAATAAATTCTATGATAATGAATTTAAAGAAGTATACCAAATTTCTGATAAACCTAAAGTTCGTGATGCAAAATGGTATAAAGCAGAACCTATATGGGTTACTGCAGAACGGCAAAATGTTAAAAGCGCTTCTTATTTCTGGGTTGGATCAGAAGCACCTATAAAGGGTTATTTACCCTCAATCGTAAAAGCTTACGATCATAATTTTCCTTACCTCTCTCGCGTAGATTCCGTAATGACTTGGTTTCAATTACCTGAGGAAAAACGACCGCATCTGGTGATGCTATATTTTGACGAACCTGATTCTGATGGGCATAAATATGGTCCCGAAAATCCCGATCTCATATCAACCATAAAATATATGGATGACATTTTAGGGTACATTCTGGATGAAATTAAAAAGCTGGAAATTGCAGATGAAATTAACTTAGTTCTTGTAAGTGATCACGGGATGACTACAATAAGTCAGGATAGAATTATCTATTTGGATGATAATGTCCCAGATATGAACGTACTCCTCAGTTATGGTGGCGGGCCTGTTATGCAAGTTCATTTAAAAGAAAGTAATGATACTTTGATCGACCAAATTGATAAGCAGTTAAAAAGTGTTGAATACTTGGCAACATACAAACGTGATGAAGTTCCTGAGAGATATCATTTTGTTAACAGGAATACAGGTGATTTTGTGTTAGTTGCTGATGAAGGTTGGTTAATTTTAACCAAAGCTGAAGAATATAAATCAAACGGCACACATGGTTATGACCCGATAGTAAAAAATATGCATGGAATATTCTATGCAATAGGCCCTCAAATAAAATCAAATTATAAAATCGGAACATTTGAGAATATCCATGTTTATCCATTGATCTGTGAATTGCTGGGAATAAAACCGTATGCCGATGCTCCAGATGCACCGGAAGGTCGTTTGGAAGTTCTGGAAGAAATTTTGGTAAAATAATCTGTAATAAATTATATGGATAATATTCCAATCAAAGAATTTTTAATACTTTCAAAAGATTTGCCAGTTATCGATGTACGCACTCCTGCAGAATTTAGTGACGGGCACATATCAAGTGCGATAAATATTCCAATATTTTCTAACGAAGAACGTGCCATTGTAGGTACGAAATACAAGCAAGAAAGTAAAGATACTGCTATTGCACAAGCTTTGGAATATATCTCTGAGAAAACCGACCATTATCTTAATCAATTAGAGGAATTATCACATTCACAAGAAATTTGCATTTATTGCTGGCGTGGTGGTTTTCGCAGTGAAGGAATGGGACATTTGTTCCAGACTGTTGGGAAGACAGTAAATCGGTTGGAAGGTGGATATAAAGCATATCGTAATTTTGTACTCGATTCCTTTAAAACTAAATTTAAGCTCATTGTTATTGGTGGAATGACGGGAAGCGGAAAAACAGAAATCCTGGAGGAAATTGGTAAAACTAGCGAGCAGATGCTGGATCTGGAAGGTTTAGCTAATCATAAAGGTTCGGCTTTTGGAGCACTCGGACAGGATGATCAACCTACAACACAACAGTTTGAGAATGACCTTGCAGCACAATTAAATGAATTTGATCCTGAAAAAAATATCTGGCTGGAAGATGAAAGCAGGATGATTGGAAGAGTGAAAATTCCTGATAATCTGTTTACACAAATAAGAAGTTCTTCTGTTATCAAAATTGAAGTTTCTAAAGATAACCGCATTAACCGGTTGATAAAAGATTATGCCAAATTCAATAAACCAGATTTGATAAATTCCATTAATAATATTTCCCGAAGATTGGGTGGATTAAATTCTAAACTGGCAATAGAATTAATTGAAAAAGAAGACTATCATAAAGCAACCGATATCATTTTAGATTACTACGACAAAGCCTATACATACGGCCTTTCCAAAAGAGAAGGACAAACTATAATTTCAATCAAACTGAAAGAAGATGATCCACAGAAAACTGCGAGGAAGTTGATCGGATTAATTGAATAATTATCTGTAACCCAGCAACAAGATTACTAGAATAAATATTTCTCTATAATAACAAGTATTTATAAGAACGATCAAATTTGCCATATATTTACAAATTAAGTTAAATTTGTTTCCTTTAACTATTTTATAATCTTATTGACGACTATTAAGTTAAAAATAAGTGGGTTATGCATTATAAATATTGAAATTTATTGGAGAGATTTATGGAACAGGAAAAGATTTCTATACTTCATGAAAAACGTGAACAGGCAAAGCTTGGTGGTGGTGATAAGCGTATCGAAGCTCAACATGCAAAAGGTAAAATGACTGCTCGTGAAAGAATTGCAATACTCGTTGATGAAGATAGTTTTGAAGAATTTGATATGTTCATTGAACATCGCTGTACAGATTTTGGAA
>JAVCCF010000085.1 GCA_030765625.1 Candidatus Tenebribacter burtonii | reverse complement strand
GAGTTGTTGCAGCTTCTGTTACATGATTTACAGCATCGATTGAAACGTATAATGTCTGATGAGCTGGAAGTTTAACCATCAAAGCTGGATCATCAATTGCAAATTTTGGATAAATGCAGTCGTAAGCTATAGCTGGTTTATAATCTTTCTCTGTTACAGTAACAACTGCAAAGCGGTTTACTTCAGTTCCTGTTCCATGCGTTGTATTGATGGCAATAATAGGTTTGGCAACAGTCGGTGTAAACTTGAATTGAAATAAATCTGAAGTTGTATAGTCTGGATATTCCAGCATAATGGCAGCACTCTTGGCCACATCAATTGGGCTTCCACCACCAATACCGATTACAACTTCTGCTCCAAATTCTCTACCCATAACAGTTGCCTCATCAGCGGATGTATCGGTTGGATTCGGAGTTACCTTATTATAAAGAACAAAGGAAATTCCATTTTCTTTTAAAGCCGGTTCAATTACATCCCAAGCTCCAGTACGAAGATATGCGCTTTTGCTGGATACGACTAATGCTTTTTTAATTCCATCCTGGCTTAATGAAGCGGCAATATCATGCATCTTTTGAATTGCACCAACTCCAAAATAATCTAATGTAGCTGTTCTAATTTCTACTACTTGATTAACGTCAAACTTGAGATTTTTCATCTCACCCTCCTATCTATTTTTAATTCGATAAATCTATATCGATATATTAGTGTCGATATTATATTATCGAATTAACTGTCAAATACTTTTTCTTTTTTTTTGTTTCTGGTTGGTTTAAATTTTTATATTTTCTTTTGTTTCAGGCTATTAAGGGAACATTAATAGATGCTATTTAAATTCAGATTTAAAACTTAATTGAATCTTGTTTAGTGAAAAAAAATGAAAATGGAGTTAATTTCAAACAACTAACTTGGTTAGATTTTAAGGTTTGATCTCTTGACACTCCTGCCAGCGGAAGCAGCTTTTCAAATGATCATTTACCAAACCGGTTGCCTGTAGATGTGAGTAAATGATTATAGAACCCAAAAATTTGAAACCACGTTTCTTCATATCTTTGCTGATGCGGTCTGAAAGTTCAGTTTTGGCTGGCATTTGCGACATATCCTTCCATTCATTTACCAGTGGTTTTCCATTCACAAATTTCCAAAGATAATTACAGAAACTACCGAACTCATTCTGGATTTCAATAAACAATTTGGCGTTATTTATGGAAGATTCGATTTTGCGACGATTACGGATGATGCCGGCATTCTGCATCAATTCTTCGACTTTTTGCTCATCATATTTTGCTACTTTCTGTACATCAAAACCATCGTAAGCAACTCGGTAGTTTTCACGTTTCTTTAAAACGGTGTGCCAACTCAGTCCGGCTTGAGCAGATTCCAATACCAGAAACTCAAACTGTTTTTGATCTTCGTAAACGGGTACTCCCCATTCATCATCGTGATAACGAATGTAAAGTTCATCGGCAGTTCCCCAGGGACATCTAATCATAAAAAACCTCTCAATTACTCTATTTAATAATTCCTTTTATATAATTTACAATCTACATGATCCAAAGCAGTATGTAAACCCGATGATGGGAATTTTCATCTCAGTTTTTGTGGCCATTATTACTATGAAGAAAAAGAAAGCTTAGATAGATTTTGATTATAATAACGTGCAATCCCAATAGTTGAGACAGCTCATTTTTATTATTTCAATTTAACATCGATTTTGCTTTTGAGTGGATTCACCCGTACTGCCAAACTGAAAAGATAGGCATAATGAGATTTAAGGTGTTTGGCATAACATATCCACTCGCTAATTAGAAGGGTGTAAACCCTTTCTATATCGCCATCCAAATGGTTCTTATCATTTTGCGAAAGGTTGGTAAAGCTATCACGATAACTTAGTTCTTCCAGCAGATGAAAAGAGGCCAGTAACAGGTCTGTAAACAGGCCGTGCTCTAGTAGAACCGGGTTTTGAACCAGCCTGTTAAGATACTGTTTTTGTGCCAGAAGGTGAGTTTTCAAACAGTCAAGATTAGGTTCGGTGATATGCAGGGCAGGTTTATAATTGGTTGCTTTCTTAATGGCTCTATGAAATTCGCGCTCTTTCCAACTTCCTCGAACTTTTAACCCATCTCCGTGTTCCAGCATATTCCTATCCTGACCAGCTAACTCACGCAATAACTTGTTACCCACTTCACTGAAGAAAGATCCAATCAGCATATTCATCTTGGATTGCTGAGATTTTTTCTCTCTGAATTCCAGAAGTCGATGCAGGACAAGTGACACAAAAAATACTTCTAGCGGCAGAAAAGCCAACTCGCCCAAGCCATAAATTACCAGGTGATGTTTATCATGAAACAGGTGAAAGTGCAGTCCATATAGCCCACAAGAAATAGCAATCAATATCAATCCGGTTAACAGTTCCCAGCGAAACTTCTTCATTTATATCTCCCTAAAATTCCAAATCTTGCTGTTAAGCTTTATTACCTCAGTTTGGTGTCAATTGCTTTTATTTGGATGGTAAATTTAGTTGTTTATTTGCTTACATTTCGAATTATTACTACGATATACATCATGGCAGACGGATAATGCACTCCAGGGGCATCTGGTCATAATTGACTCCTTTTTTATTTCATCAGCATAATTTTTTTTGTAGCTTCTGAATTTCCATTCTTCAATTTAATGAAATAAATTCCTGAGGAGACTGGTTGATCATTGTCATCTGTTCCGTTCCAGATAATTGAGTTAATCGGTTGAACAGTAGAAGGGTTGATGAGGAAACTTTTCACTTTTTGTCCCTTTAGATTATAAATCTCCAATTCAGTGTTCTTACTGGATTCGGTATTTAATTCAAAAGTGATCGTTGTGGTTGGATTGAACGGGTTAGGATAATTCGTAAGTTGTATGTCATTAGTTTTCAATAAATTTTCGGAAGATGCATTGAAATCAGCAACAACAGAAACAGAAATGTTACTATTTGCGGAGATATCAACAGAAATATAACACACCACATTTTCACCTGAATTATCAATTTGTGTGATTGTTCCACCAATAGCTGTATATTCCACTGCTCCAACCGGCATGTTGAATTTTAGTTGGGCATCAGGAAAATCCATGTTCTGTGAATTTTCAATATAACAATAAACACTGTCAGCAGTTCCTACGTTATTTGGAGTGAAGGTTGTTTTTAGTTGGTTTCCACTCCAACCTGCATAAATAGTTTCAGTTGGCTGTAAAACGGCATCTTCTACATTTACAATTCTGTAAGCCCGGTTTCCATCACAGGTACTCTCAGTGGAAATGTTGTAAGGTGGATTGGTCAGATTTCCAGAGTTGGAATGAATATGTCCGTAAAGTGCCATATCAATTCCCATAACTTCAAGATCAATCTGCTCCGAGAAATCGAAATGGTAGAAAAGTACACTTGATTCACTCCCGGAAGCTAATGAAAGATCATTTTCAAGCCATTGCATTTGAAGATCAGTAAAACTTTCTTCACCATAAATATTGTACAAGTAACTATCATAATTAAGATAAGCTTCCATACCAATATAATGGGTTGGTCCATAGTCGAAACTATAATTCTGTGTATAATAAGGATCAACCGAAGGCGGATCTAGAAGCCAATTCCAACCGAAAAATCTCCACCAATTACGTCTTGCCGTTCCCTGTGATGGTGGAGAACTATCCCAACCACCGATATCATGATTTCCTGAAGTTAAATAGAGTGGAACTTCAAGCTCCTCGAGCAGTTTTTGAGCTTTCGTATATACTCTTCGATTTTCGAAATCTTCCATTTCTCCTTCATTTACTATATCACCAGTAAATAGAACAAATTCCGGGTGTATTAAATTGATATCTTTGATCACTTCCCGTAAATCTTCCACTTCTGTAGAATCGGTTAAAGAGGCGGGATCAGGATAAAAAATATGTGTTGGAAGATGGGAATCTGTAATATGGATAAATGAATAATCCGTTTTTCTTTCGGGAATAAGGTGAACTGCGTTTTTAGCTGTATCGGTAACTAAACCATCTGTGCTTACGACCAGATCATAGAGTTCATAAATATCGGGAACAGGAGCAGAAACAGTTAACTTCCATCTTTCCAGATCAGGATCATAAAAGGTGTTTGAAATATTTAATGAGATCACTTTACTGACATGTATCAGTTTTGCTAACCAACCAGTTGTTGTCTCATCGGCTAAACATTCAATTGTGAATTCTTCATTTGGAATTGTGATCTGTGGTATATTGTGTATTGGTCTTTGAATAACAGTAAGAGTATCACCGATAGGAATGATTTCAAGCAGCAGAATTATTTCTTCTATCGAAAAAT
>JAVCCF010000002.1 GCA_030765625.1 Candidatus Tenebribacter burtonii | reverse complement strand
GAGTTGTTGCAGCTTCTGTTACATGATTTACAGCATCGATTGAAACGTATAATGTCTGATGAGCTGGAAGTTTAACCATCAAAGCTGGATCATCAATTGCAAATTTTGGATAAATGCAGTCGTAAGCAATTGCTGGTTTATAATCTTTCTCTGTTACAGTAACAACTGCAAAGCGGTTTACTTCAGTTCCTGTTCCATGTGTTGTATTTATAGCAATAATTGGTTTGGCAACATTTGGAGTAAACTTAAATTGAAATAAATCTGAAGTTGTATAGTTTGGATATTCCAGCATAATGGCAGCACTCTTGGCCACATCGATTGGACTTCCACCACCAATACCGATCACAACCTCTGCTCCAAATTCTCGCCCCATAGCAGTTGCCTCATCAGCGGATGTATCGGTTGGATTCGGAGTTACCTTATTATAAAGAACAAAGGAAATTCCATTTTCTTTTAACGCTGGTTCAATCACATCCCAAGCTCCAGTTCGAAGATATGCGCTTTTACTGGATACGATTAATGCTTTTTTAATTCCATCTTGGCTTAATGAAGCTGCAATATCATACATTTTTTGAATTGCACCAACTCCAAAATAATCTAATGTAGCTGTCCTAATTTCTACTACTTGATTAATGTCAAACTTAAGATTTTTCATTTCACCCTCCTATCTATTTTTTAATTCGATAAATCTATATCAATATATTTATGTCGATAAAATATTATCGAATAAACTGTCAAATACTTTTTTCTTTTTTTTGTTTCTGGTTGGTTTTATTTTTTATATTTTCTTTTGTTTCAAAAGATTGAGGGAATATTATTAGCTGCTATGTAAATTTAGATTAAAACTTTATTAAATCTTGTTTAAAGAAAAATAATGAAAATGGAAGTAATTCTAGATAATAAATTTGGTAAAATTTTAAGGTTTGACCTCTTGACACTCTTTCCAGCGGAAACAGCTTTTCAAATGATCATTCACAAGCCCTGTTGCCTGCAAATGTGAATAGAGTATGATAGAGCCAAGAAACTTGAAACCGCGTTTCTTCATGTCTTTACAAACGCGATCGGAAAGTTCAGTTTTGGCAGGAATTTGCGAAATATCAGTCCATTCATTTAGCAACGGCTTGCCATCCACAAATCCCCAAAGGTAATTACAGAAACTACCGAATTCTTTCTGGATATCAATGAATAATTTTGCATTGTTGATCGAAGATTCGATTTTGCGACGATTACGAATAATTCCGGCGTTCTGCATTAATTCTTCTATCTTGTGTTCATTATATTTAGCTACTTTCTGTACATCAAATCCATCATAAGCTGCTCGATAATTTTCTCTTTTTTTCAAGATCGTGTGCCAGCTCAGTCCGGCTTGAGCAGATTCTAATACGAGAAACTCAAACTGTTTCTTATCATCGTAAACAGGTACTCCCCATTCATCATCGTGATAACGAATGTAAAGCTCATCTGCTGTTCCCCAGGGGCATCTTTTCATAACAATTCCTCAATTTAAATTATTTCTTTAACAAAATTCACTGTCCACATTATCCAATCAGATGATCCAAGAAAGCCATTTTTTATGAATGACCAGCTATTACTAAATCCACCAATCACAAAAGCAATAAGGTATCCATAACACACGATATTAGCAAAAACTAAGAAGATGCATGAAAACACTTTTCCTGTTTTGGTAATATCGGTCTGATGAAATCCAAATTCCTGCAGAGTAGAAAATACATGGTATGATGTAAAAAATCCCAGTAATGCATAGAAATATTTATAGAATTCTGGATTAATTATCAAATAAAAAGGCAGCAGCAGCAGTGCAAAAGTAGGTATAAAATATGGTGCAAGAGTAATTATAAAATTACTGCCGTGCAGAGCAATGTGCCCTCCCTCATTGTCAGTTGCATGGAACCTGGTAATTCTCTTAAAAAACAGCAATCCAACTAAAAGATGAGTGAGTTCATGTTCGAATGTTGAGAAGAAATGATTGCGTTTGAACCATCCGAACCACAATGGCAGGAATATACCAAAACCGATAATAAAAAATTTCAATGACTGCTGGGTAAAGTCAATCCCTTTTATAACATTAATTAATGTAAGAGTATATCCAATTGCCAATAAAACTGACAAAATAAGAATTATTATTTTAAATATCTTCATTAAACCTCCGCTATTTTATCTATTTTAGCAGCATTATTTTTTTTGAACTTTCTAAATCTCCATTTATTAATCTAATAAAATAAATTCCAGATGAAACTTCTATGCTGTTATCATCAGTTCCATCCCAAATTACGCTATAATTTGTTCCCCCTCGTCCTTCGACAAGCTCAGGATGACACAATCTAGGGGAAAGAACCTTCACTTTTTGCCCTTTAAGATTATAAATTTCTAAGGTCACAAACGATGGTGTTTGTGTTACGAAAAAAGATATTGTTGTTTCAGGATTGAAAGGATTGGGATAATTGGTTAATTGAAAATCTTGAGGAACGATTTGATTTTCTGCAGAAGCATCAAAATCTGCTACTACTGAAACGGAAGTATTCCCATTTGCGGGAATATCAAGCGAAACATAACAAACCGCAAACTCACCCGACTCATCAATTTGAGTTAAAATTCCATTATAGACAAGATACTCATCAGCATTAACTGGCATAATGAACTTCAGTTGTGCATCTGTAACATTCAGGTTTTGCGAATTTTCAATATAGCAAAATACACTATCAGCAAAACCATTATTCGCAGGTGTAAAACTGGCGTAAATTTCCTCTCCATCCCAGCCTGCGTAAATTGTATTTGTGGGTTCCAGAATATCATTATTCACATGGATTACTCTATAAGCCCGGTTGCCATCACAGGTTGCAGCTGTGGCAAGATTATAAGGAGCAGAATTTATATTCCCAAAATTGGAATGGATATGACCATAAAGTGCCATCTCAACTTCCAGCTCTTCAAGATCAATCTGTTCTGAAAAATCGTAGTGATAAAATAGAACTTGTGATTCGCTACCTGATGCTTGGCTGAGATTATCATCAAGCCACTGCATCTGAAGATCGGTAAAACTCTCATCACCATAAATATTGTACATATAACTGTCATAATTCAGGTAAGCTTCCAAACCGATAAAATGAATTTGTCCATAATCGAAACTATAATTCTGGGTATAATAAGGGTCGGTTGCGGGAGGATCTTGCAGCCAGTTCCAACCGAAGAAATCCCACCAGTTATGTCGTGCTGTTCCTTGCGGAGGAGGAGAGCTGTCCCAACCACCAAGATCGTGATTCCCTGAAGTTAAATAGATGGGAACCTGCAACTCTTCAAGCAGTTTCTGAGCTTTAGTATAAACCCGTCGATTCTCAAAATCTTCCATCTCACCTTCATTTACTATATCACCAGTAAATAGAACAAATTCCGGATGTATTAAATTGATATCTTTGATTACTTCTCTCAAATCTTCTACCTCTGTGGAATCGGTTAAAGAGACGGGATCAGGATAAAAAATATGTGTTGGAAGATGGGAATCTGTAATATGGATAAAAGAATATTCTGTTTTTATTTCTTGAATAAGATGAACTGCATTTCTGGTTGTATCTGTAATAATTCCATCTGCACTTACCACGAGATCATAGAGTTCATAAATATCGGGAACAGGAGCGGAAACAGTTAACTTCCATCTTTCCAGATCAGGATCATAAAAGGTGTTTGAAATATTTAATGAGATCACTTTACTGGCATGTATCAGTTTTGCTAACCAACCAGTTGTTGTCTCATCTGCCAGACACTCAATTGTGAATTCTTCATTTGGAATTGTGATCTGTGGTATATTGTGTATTGGTCTTTGAATAACAGTAAGAGTATCACCGATAGGAATGATTTCAAGCAGCAGAATTATTTCTTCTATCGAAAAAT
>JAVCCF010000045.1 GCA_030765625.1 Candidatus Tenebribacter burtonii | reverse complement strand
TAGGTTTAGAGTACAAATTCACCAGAAATAATAAATGGGCAGTCAGATTTGGAGCTTCTTTCTACAATAGGTATAGAGTTCACAATCATAGTAAACAGGTAACAAATGCCGATCCGATTGTTATCATCACAGAATATGGTGACGAAACTTCAACCGTTGAAATAGAAGATAACACATATAGCTCATATTCAAATCAAAGTAAAACAACTTTAAGTTCAACAAATTATTACTACGGAGTTGGCTTTGAACCAACTAAGAAGCTGCAAATAGATTTTGTGGGACTTTTTGATTTGGATCATGACACATTGCAGGATTTTGTACAATCGCTTAAAATGTCATTTACTCTAAAATTCTGATCAAATTGATATTAATCCAACTTGGATTAATTAATAACCTAAAGCATCTGATGTTTGTCAGATGCTTTTTTTCTTGTCATATATTATGCATTCAAGAACTTTACTGTAATTAAGGAAGGAGTTAATGAAATACTTGTTCTACATTTTAATAATATTTACATTATTGGGATGCAGTGTTGATAAAAATTCTGAAGTTGGAATTAATCCATTACCAAATTTTGACGCCATGTGGGATTATCAACATCCAGATTCAACTGAAATTATTTTTATAGAAATATTAGAAGGACTAAAGAATTCTGCTGAAAGTTATTATGATGCAGAATACCATGCCGAACTTCTTACTCAGATCGCTCGAACTCAAGGCTTGCAGAGTAAATTCATTCAGGCTCATGCAACACTTGATTCTGTAAAAAGTATGTTGAATGATAACATGAAAACAGCTTTTATGCGATACCTTTTAGAACGTGGACGTGTATTTAATTACTCAGGTGAATGGGAGATATCCAAACCACTTTTTTTAAGAGCTTATGAATTTGGTGTTGAGAATAAACTTGATATTTACACTCTTGATGCTGCACACATGATGGGCATAGTTGAACCACCAGACAAACAACTTGATTGGAATTTGAAAGCTCTGAAAATTGCTGAAGAAACATCCGATGAAAATTGTAAAGGATGGCTGGGTCCTCTTTACAACAACATCGGCTGGATATTACAAGGCCTAACTGAATATGATCAGGCACTTGTTTATTTCCAAAAAGGATATGAATGGAGAACGGAAGTTGGAGATGAGAATGGTGCAAGAATTGCAAAATGGACAGTTGGAAGATGCCTACGATCTCTTAAACAAAATGAAGAAGCTCTAAAAATACAGAAAGAAATTCAAGCTGTTATTGAAGAGAATAATTTACCTGATGACGGGTATGTATTTGAAGAATTAGCTGAATTATATTTATTAAATGGCAACATGGAATTGGCAAAGAAAAACTTTACATTAGCCTATGAAGAATTATCAAAAGATAGATGGATTGTAAAAAATCAACAGGATAGACTGAGAAGGCTTAAAAAGTTAGGAGATAAGTAAGACAATTATAATTTTTTGATATATCTAATTAGGAAAATATGAAAATCCTTGTCAGGTGAACTTAGTTTATTAATTTAAGCATAAGTTGAAAAAAGAAATTATTGAGAGGATTGATAATAATATGACTACGATCAACAAAATAATTACTGAAAGCCTGTTAAAGGAAAAGAAAGATAACAATAATAGATCTCGAGAATCGAATTCGATAAAAGTTTTCCTTGGAATTATTGCACTTGCTATCATTGTGATTTTCCTAAAAGAGTTGAAAACAATATTTATCCCTCTAACTTTTGCAATCTTTTTATCATTTATGTTCCAACCTTTGAATCGATTCTTATATAGTAAGAAGATACCCGTAATAGTAAATATTTTCTTGGTTGTTATTATTATTCTCATTTTATTTACAGTCTTAGGAACGATTGTTTATACAAGTGTCTCTTCTTTTGTTACAGATTTTCCAAAATATGAAAAACAGCTCACAACAATGATTTCGGGACTTATTACTACATTTGAGATTCCTATGGAACAGGTTACATTCTATCTACAGAATAAAGTTAACTGGCTCCAAATGGCAGACAAATTATCTCTTTCTAAGATAGTTTCAGGAACTATGGGCAACTTTATTGATTTCTTTATTAAGCTTCTTCTCACTGTTGCTTTCATGATCTTTATCATATTAGAAAGAACAAAAATGTTTACTAGTGTTGAAAAAGTAGTTTCTAAAGATGAAGCAGATCATTTTAGTAATGTCTTGAAGGATATTGAACGGCAGATAAAAACTTATGTAGTCAACAAAACACTTATTAGTCTTGTAACAGGTCTAATCAGCATGTTTTTCATTGCTATTTTTGGCATTGATTTCGTTGTTATGTCCGGCTTACTTATCTTTATCCTGAATTATATACCAAATATTGGTTCTATATTTGCTTCAGCATTTCCCATTTTGATTTGTTTCATTCAATATGGTTTTAGCTGGCAATTGATCGCAATCTCAATATCTCTAATTTCAACTCAAATGATCATAGGAAATATTATTGAGCCTAAAGTTATGGGGACTGGTCTTAAACTTTCACCGCTTATTGTTCTTATCTCTTTGATCTTTTGGTACTGGGTATGGGGTCCGGTAGGTATGATCCTGGCAGTTCCAATTACATCTGCAATCAACCTAATTCTAAAGGGAATTCCATCTATGAAAGTTGTTTCTGCAGTGATTAGTTCAGATTAATTTATGCCAATTACAATTAACGATATCGTCAAGGATAGTTTAGCGGATAGTTCCAAACTGCAAATTCACGATAGAATCATTTCAATAAATGGGAATGAAATAAACGATTTTCTGGATCTGCAATTTCATACAGCAGATGAGATCTTAGAAATAATCTATTTAGATAATTCTGGAATTGAACATAGTATAGAAATATTTCAAGATTGGGAAACTCCCATTGGCATTATTCTTCCAGAACATAATTGTCGTACATGTGCTAATGATTGTATATTTTGCTTTATTGATCAAATGCCGGATAATTTAAGAAATACACTTTATCTCAAAGATGACGATTACTGTTTTTCATTTGTTTTTGGGAACTTTATTACTCTAACAAATTTACCGGATAAAGATATTACCAGAATGATCGAGCAAAAATTAAATCCTTTATATATTTCTGTTCACACAACAAATCCAGTCCTTCATAAAAAAATGCTCCGCTATAAACATGATTTTAATATACTTGAAAAGCTGAAATATCTAAGTAAAAATGGAATTGAATTTCATACTCAAATTGTAATTATCCCGGGATGGAATGATGGTAAAGAGCTTGAAAACACACTAATTGACCTTACTTCACCAGAAATAAATGCACTATCTGTTGGAATCGTACCGGTAGGATTATCAAAATTCCGCAATTTACTTACCCCAATATCTCCTGTTAATTCAAAGCAAGCTATTCAAATTTTGAACTTATCATCTAGATTTCCACGAACTTATTGTTCCGATGAAATTTACCTACTGGCAAATTATAAAATACCACCCGAAAATTTCTATAATGGTTATCCCCAATTAGAAAATGGAATTGGAATGATCAGATTACTTCTCGAAAACTGGAAAATTAATAAATACAATTTTATTCCCGATATCCAATCAAAGAAGGAGAGAATAGTTTTTATCACAGGTAAATTAGCATTTTCAACAATTTCAGGAATTTCAGAAGAGATCAATCAATTACACCCCCAAAAAACAAGAGTTGTTAAAGTTATTAATAATGCATTTGGTGAAAATATTACAGTGGCAGGACTTCTCAATGCATCAGATATTTTCGATCAAGTTAAGTTAGAAACAAATGAAGTACCTGCATTCAGTAGTAATCTTTTTAATAAAGATGATATTACAATTGATGGTTTAAGCAAAGATAAGGTAAGAACAATGTTTGGCGGCAAATTGTTAATAATAAATGAAGAATTTTATGAGTGGATGTTTTTTCATTAATAAGAATATTCTTTTGAAATAATTATTCCACTTGACAGAAAAGAAGTTAATTAAATGAATTTATGAAAATTATTTTAAATATTTAAAGGAACATTAAATGGGTAAGAAGCTAATATTAGTTGTAGAAGATGAAGCAATTGTTGCAGAAGATATCAGAAAAATATTAAAAAATTACAATTATGAAGTCCCCGAAGCAATTTCGACTGGTGAAGCAGCTATTAAATCAATAAACAAAATACACCCGGACTTAATTCTATTAGACATTAAGCTGAAAGACAAGTTGAGTGGTATTGATGTTGCCAAGCATATTATTGACTTGAATATTCCAATAATATATCTTACTGCTTATTCCGATAAAGAAATTATTGAAGATGCAAAAAAAACTGCTCCTTTTGGATATCTTATCAAACCATTCAGGGAAAGAGAACTTGTAGCAACAATACAAATGGCTCTTTTCAAGCATGAAATGGAACAAAAATTAATAGAGAGTGAAGCTAAATTCCGTATTCTTATTGAGACAACAGGCGAGGGTATCTGCATATTTGATACCGAAAACAACTTCAACTTTATTAATGAAGCTGGTGCAAAGATCTTCGGTGGTGTAATTAGCGACTTTGAAGAAACTAATTTATCAGATTATCTTAATAAATATAACTTAGATAAAGTACATCGGCATAATAAACTGAGAAAAGAAAATAAATCTTCACGTTATGAGTTAGAAATTATTCGCAAAGATGGGAGGAAACGCTTTCTAAACATTATTGGCAGTCCAAGATTTAATGAGAATATATTCATTGGTACCTTTGGTATCTTTAATGATATTACTGATAAGAAAATGGTCCAATTAAAATTGAAACGAACAATGGATAGCTACACTAGAATTTTCGAAAATATACAAGACATTTACTACGAAACTGAATTTGATGGAACAATTCTTGAAATCAGCCCTTCGGTAAAATTTAACTCAAGTTACACACGTAAAGAATTAATTGGTAAATCTATGTATGATCTGTATTATGATGAGAATCAGCATGACATATTCTTAACCAAATTAACAAAAGATGGATATGTTTACGATTACGAAATAATCTTGGAAGATAAAGACAAAACTCCATTAATATGTATAATCAATGCTAAGATTATTGAAGATAAAGATTCGGGTAAAATTAGAATTATTGGTTCTTTAAAAAATATAACAGAACAACGAGAGAATGAAGTTGAACGGCAAGAATACGAAATGAGGTACCGTAAACTATTTGAGTTTTCAACCGATGCTGTGATTTTACAAGATAAAAATGGCTTAATTGATTGTAATAATGCAGCTATAAAATTATTTGGTTATACAAAGAAAGATGAAATTCTAAATCTTTCACCTGTTGATGTTTCACCCTTGATGCAAGCTAAAAAACTATCTCAAGAAATAGCTGAAAAATATATAGCCCAAACCTTTGAGAATGGGAATATGAAATTTGAATGGATTTATAAGAAGAAGAATGGAAAATTATTCACTGCTGAAGTTTGGTTGAGTAGTTTTAAATTAAATAATAAATCGTTTATTCAAGCTACAATCAGAGAAATAACAAATATTAAAGATTAGCGATAAATACAAATATTGATTGAATTTATTAATAGCATTAATGTTTACAAATAATTAATATTACAGAATCTCTTAGTCAAATAGACCATTTCTTTCAAAAGGTGAATTATACTGTCTGAATTCTATTGTGAAACTCATATTTTCTGAAGGATTATAATTCAATTGAAAATTTGGTAAAACTTTAGATGTATTATCATGATTACCATCAAATTCTATCCCACCTTGATAAGTTGCAGAACCATAATTAATAAAATTCAAATCTACTTTTAGATTCAATTTAGAATTAAAATTATAGTTGAGATGATTTGTATATACTGATTCATAAGCACTCTGACTATTGGAAGAAATACTGCTGCTGAATGACATCGAATGATTTATTGTAAGATTGTTCATGTTTATTATAGATGGCATTAATAATTCGGGAGTAAATGCACTGTTAATAATTTCAGCATTTAGACTGAATGCAATGATCAACAGGGTTATCAACATAATTCTTTTCATATTTACCTCTTGATTCCTTTTATAGATTCATTTGATTTTGTGTCAAACTACTTCTAAAAAAGATATTGTTTTTTCCTAATTCAACAACTAATAATTACTTAATTAAAATCATTTTTTTTGAAGTAACAACCTGATCATCTAATATTAATCGGTATAGATAAGTACCGCTTGCAACTTTTTTACCATTATCATCTTTACTGTCCCATACAACACTATTCATTGAATTTGTAATAGGATTTACTACGTTTAACGTTTTCACTTTTTGTCCTTTTATATTAAATATTTCAATTCCTGCATGAGAAACTGATTCTTGTAGATTAAAAGATATTGTTGTCTCAGGATTGAATGGGTTAGGATAATTTTGAAGTAAAATCACTCCAACAGTTACAATATTTTCTTTTGCTTCTGTATTCAAATCTTCCAAATCCATAGTGTAGGCAGAGCAGCCATAAGTTCCAAGTAACAACGTTCTGGTTGGATTGTGAATAAGCATATCAATAACTGGTACATTTGGTAATCCATTACTAAGGCTTTGCCACTCATCTCCCCCATTTTCTGTAAAAAATACTCCTGCATCCGAACCTACAAAAATTCTATTTGGAACTTCCGGATCAAGAGTAATGCAATTGATAGGTAATTGTGGAAGGTTAGAAGATATCTCTATCCAATTTTGTCCAAGATCAATAGATTTGAAAACATGCGGATATGATTCATCCCATCGAAAACCAGAAACAGTTACATAAATTGTGTTCATATCAAATGGATCACCAGCCACTCTGGTTATCCAGCGATTCGGTAACCCTGCAGTGACATCTGACCAGCTATTCCCGTCATCTTCTGAGACATGCACATTTCCATCATCTGTTCCGGCTATAACCACATTTGGATAATTAGGATTCACTGCGATCGTAGAAACTGTATGATAACTGGTACCAAAATCACCATCTGTAAGATCAGCACTTACGGCATCCCAGTAACTTCCGCTGTTAGTTGTTTTCCAAACTCTGTAAGTTCCAAAATAAAGAACTGCAGGATCAACTGGATGCATAGAAAGTGGAGAAGACCAATTTCTTCGATCATTACTCATCTGATCGGCAATATATTCAAACCAATTACCACCATTTAATGATCTATGCAAATTACCCCATTGTGATTCTGCAAAAATTATATTGGAGTTTGTGTGATCAACCTTACAATAGAATCCATCTCCACCTAAAATCACATGCCAATCATCCAAAGCACCAGTCATAGTTCTGATGGTGCTGTTATCCTGTGTACCTCCATAAATTCTTTCTGGATTCAGGAAGTCCATTTCTATCGCATAAAACTGAGTTAATGGAATATTATTAATTTTATCCCAATTATTACCATAATCATCACTCGTGTATAATCCTCCATCATTTCCTTCTACGATTCTACCTGTAAATTCATCGATGATCATGGCATGATGATCTACATGTATTTCATCCATATTTCCATAATCTGCAATTATTTGCCAACTATCTCCACCGTTTTCTGTTCGACAAAGAGCTACACCCATTGCATAAACCCGGTTTTCATTAGCAGGATCAACACAGATCTGCCCGAAATACCAGCCAAAACTGGAATTCATATCAGTAATATTGCCATCATTGGTTTGAACCCAACTCGCTCCTCCATCAGTAGTTTTGAATATTCCCAGAAAAGAGTAATTTCCAACCGGTTGCTGGTCATAAAATGCATATAATACTTCAGGATTACTTTTTGCAATTGCCAATCCAATTCTTCCCACACCATCATGATATGGAAGTCCATTTGTCAATTCATCCCAAGTATCACCACCATCGACGGATTTATAGATCCCCGAAGAATATCCTCCGGATAGACGGTACTCTCTACCTCTCATTCGCTCCCACATAGTAGCATAAAGAATATTAGGATTGATTGGATGCTGTACAAGATCGATAGCTGCGGTGGAATCAGTGACAAACAGTTTTCTGTCCCAAGTAAGCCCACCATCATCACTACGATAAATTCCCCGTTCTTCATTGGGACTGAATAATGTTCCAGTTGCTGCTACGAATACTCTTTCAGAATTGGAATAATCTACAATTATCCTCCCGATATAAGCCGAGTTTTCCAAGCCAATATGCTCCCAGCTTTCGCCTGCATTAACAGATTTATACATTCCATTTCCAATAAAACTCTGACTTGAAGAATTAGCTTCTCCAGTTCCAGCATAAATAATATCTTCATTATTAGGATCGATAGCTACATCTCCAATTGAAATAACCGGTGCATCAGTAAAAATATTTTCCCAATCAGCTCCTTCATTAGTTGTTTTATAAATTCCCCCTGAAGCAGCACCAACATACCATGTTTCTGGACTTGATGGGTGAATTGCCAGATCTGTAATTCTCCCACCAACATTGATTGGACCTGCTAATTCCCAATTATACTCACGATTTCCCCTGGTTTGTGCATGTAATTCTGTTGCTTGCTGCAAACCTTCCAAATATGCTTCATGTTTTATTTTATGATATGGATAAGCTCTTTGATATCCAAACCATTCATTAGGCAATGCTTTCGGTTCCTTTTTTATTTTTTCGCCACAAGGTGTTTCGATAAATTCTGGATGAGAGATTATTTTATGTTTTAGAGCAGGTTTATACAGCAGTGTTCCGTAAATCACAATACTCAATACTATTATTACGAATGTTATGTATCTAAATTTCAAAATTCCTCCAAATTCTATTATAATTCTGCAATTTTTTTTATATCTTTCCTTTTTAATTCTCTAATATGTAAAATAAGTTTCTGCAATTGCAAATATAGTTCATCAATATCTTCTTCATTTACAATGTTTATATCTGCCAGGTTCTGTTTGTCAAACTCCGACATTTGAGAGTTAATTCGCTTTTGTGCTTCAATTTCCGTAATTCCATCTCTTTCAATTATTCTCTTTATTCTTATCTCATTTCGAGCTGAGATATTTATTATAAAGTCAAATGCCTTTTGTAAGCCATTTTCAAAAAGGAGTGATATTTCGAATATAAGAATATTTTGTGAACTTGCATCAACAATATACTGCATCTTCTTTCTGATTTCAGGATGAAGAAGATCATTTAGTTGCTTTCTTTTATCTGCAGAGTTAAAAATAATTTTCCCAAGTTTTGCTCGATCAACAAAGCCATTAACAATGATTTCTTTTCCGAATACATCTTTAATTTTATTAATAAAATATTGTTTGTTAAATAATGCATGACCAATTTTATCAGCATCGAATACTGAAAAGTTGTGCTCACTAAACCATTTGGAAACAATTGTTTTTCCTGAAGCTATACCGCCGGTTATTGCAACTAAAAATGGTCTGTCAGGATGTTTCATCCTTTATCCTTTGTGAAAGTTCATCAATTGTAAGTTCACTATGAAGTACACCATTTTTTGCAACGGATATTTTGCCTGTCTCCTCCGAAACTATTATAGAAAATGAATCTGTGTTTTCTGTTATACCCACACCCGCTAGATGACGCGTTCCAAGTCTCTGAGAATATTCCACACTTTCGGAAAGAGGCAATACAACCTTAACTGCATACAATCTTTCATTTCTAACGATAACAGCACCATCATGAAGAATTGTCTTATTATTGAAGATGGTTAGAAGCAATTTAACTGAGATTTGAGCATCAATGATCTCACCGCTTTCGATATAATTATCCAATTTCCGTTTGTTTTCAATAACTATCAAAGCGCCTATTTTTCTAAAAGACATAATAGAAACTGCATTTAATAATGGAGAATAAAAAGATTTTTTTGCACTTTGAAAAAGTGTTCTCATGTCGTGAGTTTGCGCAATACGGGAAAATAAATTTCTAATCTCATGTTGGAATAGAACAATGAAGATAATGATCCAATAATCTTTAAAAACTTTCAGAATAGATGTCATCATGTTCAGTTTCAACAACGATGCGGTTAAATATATCATAAATACTCCAAACAAACCTAAGAGCATTTGATAACCACCACTTTTCATTAACAGTATAAAAACTCTATATAAAATAAACGCAACAATTATAATATCAATAATATCGGTAATTTTTGGTATGAAAATACTCATTATACTTTCCTAATCTCTTTCATTACATTTAAGAAATTCTTTTGCTCAATCACATCATGAACACGTATTATTTCTATATTATTTTGGAATGCAAACGCCGTGGAAGCAAGGTTTCCTGCAAGTCGTTCCGTAATTTCTGAATCGTAAATATTTCCAATAAAACTTTTTCGTGAAGCTCCCAGTATTATAGGAACTCCCAGACATTTTAATTCAGCAATTTTCTTTAGAATTACCAAATTATCTTCCTGTCTTTTCCCAAACCCGATTCCTGAATCAATAATAATCCGATCATGTAAAATTTCATTCCCAACACAAAAATTTATACGTTCTTTAAAAAATAATAATATTTCTTCAATAACATCTTCATAATACGGATCATCCTGCATAGTATCGGGTGTTCCCTGCATATGCATTAATACTACAGGTACTTCAGAAAAATTCTGTAAGACTTTTATCATTCCTGCATCAAATTGCAAAGCACTGATATCATTTAGTATGGAAGCTCCTGCCTTCAATGCTTCTTTTGCAACTTCGGCTTTAGTAGTATCGATAGAAATTGGAATATCAGATATTTTTCTCAATTTCTTAATGATAGGAATAACCCGTTCTATTTCTGTTTCTGCATTCACTTTTTGTGCTCCGGGTCTGGTTGATTCACCACCAATATCAATAATATCAGCTCCCTCTGCTATCATTTCTAATGCTCGTTTAACAGCTTTACTTGAATCAAAATACAGATTACCATCAGAAAAACTATCGGGAGTTACATTGAGAATCCCCATTATTTTTGTTTCATTTAATTCTAACCTGGTTCCATTACAATTAAGAACTTTAGAATATGGATTTTCCTGACTATCAATAATATTTATTAAATCTTGTTTTATTTCCGGTAAACCAAAAATTGTTTGATAATTCAGCTTCTTTACTAGTTTTTTGATCTTATCCAAATTTCCCAAAAGGATCATATCGCTGAATTCGAGTTTACCATTAACAACACCTCGTGCAACAGCTGCATCACCGCCAATCGAGAGCATTTCCTGTTTCAGGATGTTAGCTGCTCCAAGTTTTACATCTGTAAGTTTTATGGAAAGTCCAAGAGCTTTCGGAGCCATCACTTGAATACCTTGTGTAGAAACATTGATCTTCTCTAATTCTTTTTTTGCATCTTGCAACGAATTAATGGTTAATATCCTATTCATCAATCATTCCCCAATTACTTTAACTCATAAATAAAAGTGATCACACCTTTCTGAACAATATCCTGAGAAATAGAATTGAACTTCCATTGACTAATTGCATTTAAACTATTGAATTCCAATCTGGGTTCCGCTTTCTGAATAATAATAATATTTGTGACAGTACCATCAGGCAAAACATCAAATTTTATTTTTACTTTGGCATTCTGCTGAACACCTTCAGGATAGGAATGAATTACTTTATTCAATATTCTCCGGTTGGTTATTTCTCCTTCTAAAATATAAGGAAAACCACTCTCACTTTCTCCAAGAAGTCTATTTGTAATTGAATTCAAATAATCATCGTTTGTAAGAGTAGTAGTATCTTCTGCTTTGCTTATTTTTGATGTATTTATTAAATTTTCATTAACTTTAGCTTTAATTTTAGTTGGTGAATTCCCAATTTTCTTATTCATATCTAATTGGTTAAAAGCTGTTTCTTTATGTTCTGGAATATATACAGGTTCATTTGATTTAGAAAATGTTTTAGGCAGATCTACTTTTTTGGGGATTAAATTGCTCAATCTGCCAACATCTTGTGTGTCTGAAATTTTGGATGGTTGGAATGAAGGTGAAATGTATCTTTCATTATTTGCACTTTCGTCAAATCCGAATTCGATAAACTCAATACGTTTATAAATACTCTCGGGTAAAATAGAAAAGTGAACAAATATAGCAATCCCAATAAGTATAAGATGAAGAAAGATGGAAGTAAAAATCCCTATATTTTTTTCGTTCATTTTTACTTTTCAGTCCCTTCGACTTGTATTTCAGTTGCAATGAAAAACCTATTTGTTCCGGATAATTTGGCAATATCCAAAAGTTTAACCACATTTTTTAATTCTACTGTCTCATCTGCTCGAACTACCACAACCTGCTCAGGGTCATCAATCAGCTTTCTATTCAATACATCAGGAAGTTCTTCCCAACTTACAATTTCATTATTTATAAAAATCTCATTATTCTTGGTGAGAGTAAGACTGATGTTCTTATTATATTCATTCTGCTGGGAATTTGATCCGGGCAGATCGACCTTGATACCGGAGTTTGTAATAAAATTTGAAGAGATCAAGAGGAAAATAAGCAGGAGAAAGATAACATCAGTTAATGAGATCAATCCAATTGATGAGATCCGCTTTTTCCTCGTTTTAATTATCATTCTTTAAACCTCTAACAGTATAAATAAATTCATTTGAGTTCTCTTCCAGCTCATGCGTAAGATCTTCAACCTTGCCAACTAAATAATTATAAAAAAGAATCGTGATAATCCCAACTGTAAGTCCTCCAATGGTGGTTATCAGAGCTTCCCAAATTCCATTTGCCAGTAAACTGATATCAACTCCTCCACCGGTCTCACCCAATCTCATAAAGACTTTCACCATTCCGGTAACTGTTCCAAGAAAACCGATAAGAGGTGCAATAGCCGCAAATGTCGCCAGTGTCCCAAGATTTTTCTCCAGGTGATGGATTTCCTTATTCACAGCAGATTCTATCACCTCTTTCGTTTCATCCATTCCTCTATTGAGAACACTTATCGCTTTAACAATTATGTTGGCTATTGGACTGTTACTTCTATCTTCACACACCCGAATTGCGATCTCAAGTTTATTCTCACCAAGAAGGCCATAAACTTCCTGCAAAAATTCCTCTTCATTCCTTTGTGATCGTTTTAATTTGATCAATCGTTCTATTATTATTGATAATGCTACAATTGATATGATAAATAAAATTATCATTAAGAAACCACCTTTCGAAGCAATCGAAAATAAACTGGTTTCCACTGGAACCTCAGCTGCCAAAACCATTAAACCCATCATTCCTCCTTACAAAATATGTACGTCGATGAGATGAAATCAGTCAATATTGTCAAATTATCTTTTATGGAAATCTGTTGAAGTTGAACTGGAAAGGTTTTATTTGACACTGAGTTATAATATTCAATCATATCCACAGTTTTATTAATAGGAAAGAATATGAAATCTAACAGTTTTGAGAAGTATTATGGAATAACCACTTTCGGAGAAAGTCATGGAAAGGTAATCGGAGTAGTTATCGAAGATGTAAAGCCTGGTATCAAATTCCCATTAGAAAAGATCCAAAGTGCTCTGGATAAACGCAGACCGGGCGTGGGAACATTCTCGTCCACAAGAAAAGAGAAGGATGAACTACAGGTTTTATCAGGTATCTTCGAAGGTAAAACCACAGGAATGCCAATCTGTTTATTGATTTACAACAAAGACTCTCACAGCCAAGATTATGAACATTTAAAAGATCTTTTCCGTCCCGGACATGCAGACTTCTCATATTTTAAAAAATTCAAGATCTATGATCATCGCGGTGGTGGAAGAGCTTCCGGTAGAGAAACTATATCACGAGTTGTAGCATCAGGATTGGTTGAGAATATTTTAGAAGATATTAACATAAAAATCTATCCTGTAAAAATTGGTAAATTTGAAGTAACAGAAATTGATAATTCTTTTCAAAACGAATTATCATGGCATGATAAAACAAATTACGAAAATTTAATTGAGTATTTGAACAATATAAAAAATGAAGGAAATTCGATCGGCGGAATTGTAGAAGTAAAGATAAAAAATATACCAACAGGATTGGGAGATCCTGTTTTTGAAAAACTTGATGCAAATCTGGCAAAAGCGACCCTCTCTATAGGAGCCGTGAAGGGAATAGAATTCGGATATGGCTTTGAACTTGCTGCACTAAAGGGTAATGAAGCAAATGATGCGATGGATAAAGATGGATTTTTCACAAATTACCATGGTGGAATTCTGGGTGGAATAAGTACTGGTAATGATCTTATTTTTCGTTTTGTAGTTAAGCCTACTTCCTCAATAAACATAACTCAAAAAACAGTAACAAAAGACAATAAAGAAGTAGAATTCAAATCTCATGGAAGACATGACACATGCATTATCCCACGAATTATACCGGTTGCGATGGCAATGATAAAACTTGTTCTGGCAGATGCATTGAGCTATCAAAAATTGATTGCCGGTAAAAAATTGCAATTAACAGATTATCGAGAAGCAATTAATAAAATAGATGAAGATATACTAATCGCAATTGGAAGAAGACAAAAAATTTCTAAACTTGTTGGTAAATTCAAACGGGAAAACAAACTTCAGATAGAGAATAAAGATCGAGAAGAAGAGCTTCTTGCCAAATTGAAACAAAAAGGAAAATTATGGAATATTGATAAATCACTTGTTGTAGATATATGGAATATTATTATATCAGAAAGCAAAAAAAGACAATGATAATTCTTTCAATTCCATACCTTAATAACGATTACGTAATTCAAAAAGCAAAAGAATATCAGAATTACTGGAAAGAATTCCGACTTGATTATTCTAAAAATTTTCAATCCTTTCCGCAGGAAATAATTGATAAAAAAACAATCCTGACAATTCGCAGTGTAAAGGAAGGTGGAAAACACAAAACTGATATTGCTGACAAAATAGAATTTTATAATAAAATTATTTCTATTAAAAACTGTGTTTGTGATCTTGAAATAAATGAAGTTGATAATCTTGAAATTACCTCTATTCCCGGAAATAATCTGATCTTATCGTATCATGATTTCTCTGAAAATATCAATTTTACAAAATTGAACAAAGTTGTTAGAAAATCGAATTCAATTTCTTCAAGATTTTTAAAAATAGCTGTAAATGTATCAAAATATTCAGATCTAATAAAACTTTCAAAAATAATATCCGAATCAAACAAACCTGTTATTTTTGCCGGGATGGGAAAACTTGGAAAGATCAGCAGAATATTATTCCGGCATCTTGGTGCTGATGCAACATTTATTGGCCTTCCAAACAATCGAACTGCTCAAGGGCAACTAATACCTGAAGAAGCAGAATTGTTCAAGCTTAGATTAATTTCCCCAAAAACACAAATCGGTGGAATTATTGGCGGAGAGCAGGTTGAACATTCTCTCGGAATAAAATATTATAACGATCTTTTCACAAAAGAAAAACTCAATGCAGTTTATATTCCCTTTGTAACTGATGATATTGATGATCTATGGAACTGGATAAATAAAGCCGATATTAATTTTTATGGATTTTCTATTACAATGCCTCTTAAGAAAAAAGTCGGAGCAAAAAAACAACTCTCTGCAGTAAACTTATTCCTACCTAAAACAGATGAAATGTTGAATACGGATTTGATAGCATTTCAAAGATCAATTGAGATATTGAAGATCAAAAAAGATGAATCTATCCTGATAATTGGCAGCGGAGCAACTGCTGAGATCGCATTGAAGGCATTCCAAGCTTATGACAATGTAACAATTTCAAGTCGAAACAAAATAGCTGGCAAAAAATTAGCAGATGAAAACAAAAAACAATTCACTCAATTACAATTGCTAGGAAATTACAAGTTTGATCTTATAATCAATTGTACTCCCATTGGCGTTAAAAATGAAGATCTATTAAAATCACTCAATTTAAAATTACCAAAAAGAGTAATGGAACTACCTTATAAAAAAAAAAATACTTTACTAATAAACAGATGCATTGAAAATAATATTGAATATATTGATGGTAAAAATTTCTGGATACTTCAAGCAAAGCTCCAACAGAAAAAATTTATCTCTGAAATATGTAATCTAGGAGGGATAATATGAAAATGAATCCAGTTGAATTAATTATAAAGAAGAAAACCGGAAAAGAATTAACACAAAATGAATTGGAATATTTTGTTAATTCCTATATAAATAATGAAGTCCCTGAATATCAAATGTCAGCTTTGTTAATGGCTATCTACTTTCAAAATATGAAGATTGAAGAAATCCAAACTTTAACAAAAGTATATATTGAATCAGGAAAACAGATCACATTTCCAAAATCATATAAAACTGTAGATAAGCATTCAACCGGTGGTGTTGGAGATAAAATTACCATTATGCTGGCACCAATTGTTGCAGCTTGTGGTGGGAAGATTCCAATGATATCCGGTCGCGGATTAGGACATACAGGTGGAACTTTAGATAAACTCGAATCGATCCCAGGCTTTAGAACAGATTTCAACGATTTGGAATTCAAAGAAATAATTGATAAAGTTGGATTCTGCATAATAAGTCAATCGGAAGAACTGGTTCCTGCCGACCGCAGGATATATGCTCTGAGAGATGTGACTGGAACAGTGGAAAGTCTACCATTAATTACTGCCAGTATCATGAGTAAGAAAATAGCTGAAGGTGCGCAAAATCTTGTTATTGATCTTAAAATTGGTTCCGGAGCATTTATTAAAGATCTTGAAACTGGAAAGGAACTTGCAAATCTTCTCATAAAAACCGGTGAGAAATTCGGACAGAAGGTATCAGTTATTTTTTCCAATATGAATTCCCCACTTGGTGAATATATTGGAAATGCTCTGGAAATTAAAGAAACAATTGAATACCTGCAAGGTAAAGATATTCCCGATATTGATATGTTGACAAAAGCTCTGGCTGTAGAAATGTTATTATTTTCAGAAGTTGCCACTACTGAACTGGAAGCCATAACTATGTTAGAAGAAGTGATCAACTCTGGAAAAGCTTTAAAATATTTCAAAGATTCGATTGCTGCTCAAGGTGGTAACCCAGAAGTTTGTGATGATTTATCTCTTCTTCCTCAAGCTAAATATAAAATTCCAATAATCTCACAAAGATCAGGTTGGATTAATTCTATAAATTCACAGCAAATTGGTTATGCTTTAATTGAGATCGGAGCTGGTAGGAAAACTCTTGATTCTAAATTAGATTATTCCTCAGGAGCATATTTAACTAAGAAAGTTGGTGATAAAATCAGCAAAGATGAAACTATTGGTTATATCTTCTGTAATAATAAAAATGAGGGAGAAAATATTATCAGTAAAATATTGAGTAGCTATAAGTTAATTGATGAAGAAGTCCAAAAGGAAAAATTAATTTTAGATATAATTAAATAGAAATTTCAATCATAAATCAATATTCCAAAAACCTTGACACTCAAACCTTTGAAAATAACTTGGTTTTTAGATAAGGTTAATAGCCTAATGTGTTGATCTATAAGAGTTTAAAAATATTGAATAAGGATGTAAAAAAATGGCAGTACCAAAAAGAAAAACTTCAAAATCTCGTAGAGATAAAAGAAGAACTCATTACAAAATATATGCGCCAACTACAACAATTTGTTCAAATTGTGGCGAGCAATGCAGACCTCATAATATTTGTGCAAAATGCGGTCATTATAATGGAAAAAAAATATTAGAAATTAAAGAATAATCTTTAAAATTTTAATAATATGCATATAGCGATTGATGCCTTTGGCAGCGATAATGCACCTTTCCCTGAAGTGGAAGGTGCAATTATTGCAATTAAGGAAGGACTTTGCGACAAAGTATATCTTGTGGGCAAACAAGACGTACTATCAAAACAACTAGAAAAATACTATTATCCAAAAGATAAAATAGAAATTGCTCATGCATCTGAAGTGATTAGTATGAGCGATTCTCCATCACGTGTGGTTAGAAAGAAAAAGGATTCTTCCTTAGTTAGAGCTATCCAATTACATAAAGATGGAACGGTTCAGGCTGTTGTAAGTGCAGGGAATACCGGTGCAGTAATGGCTGCTTCTCTCTTTGGTTATGGAAGAGTTAATAATATTCTTCGCCCCGCTATTGCAACCACATTCCCAACTCAATTTCATCCCGAGATCATTCTTGACGTCGGGGCAAATGTAGAATGTACTTCGGAAAACTTGGTTCAATATGCAATCCTTGGAAGTCTATATTTTAAGTTCTTTTTCAAAACTGATGATCCAAGAGTTGCTTTATTAAATATCGGTGAAGAAGAAACAAAAGGAAATGAGCTGGTTAAAAATACATATGTTAAGTTAAAAGAAAATAAAGATATTAATTTTGTTGGAAATATTGAAGGAAAAGATTTGCTAAAAGGTATCGTAGATGTTGTTGTCTGCGATGGATTTGTTGGCAATGTTATGCTCAAAACTATTGAAGGTGCAGCTTATTCAATAATGTCGATTCTCAAAAGTGAGATGAAGAAAGACTGGATAGCAAAACTAGGAGCACTTCTATCTTTTCCGGCATATGCATATTTAAAAAAGAAATTAGATCATTCAGAATACGGTGGTGCTCTACTTGTAGGACTTAACGGGATTTCAGTTGTCTCTCATGGAAGATCAAATGCAAAGGCAATAAAAAATGCTGTTGGACTTGCTGCACATCTGGCAAGATCAGGATTCGTGGAACACACAAAAGAGTATTTTGAGGAGAAATAAACATGAGTATTAAATATTATGCAAAAATCTCAGGAACCGGAATGTATGTACCGGATAAAATTCTAACCAATTCTGATCTGGAAAAAATAGTAGATACTACTGATGAATGGATAAGAACTAGGACAGGAATGTCTGAACGACATCTTGCTGCTGACAATCAAGCTGCATCTGATCTGGCTTATGAAGCTACAATAAAAGCTATCAAGGCTGCCCGAATTAAAACTAAAGATATCGATATGATCATTGTGGCTACCATATCCGGTGATCATCCATTCCCATCAACCGCTTGTATTTTGCAGCAAAAATTAGGACTGAAAGATTTTCCAGCTTTCGATGTTTCAGCTGGTTGTACTGGTTGGATATATGCTGCTAATATTGCAAAACAGTATATCGAAACCGGAGTTGCAAAGAATATTCTGATTGTTGGTGTTGAGATATTAACCAAGATAACTAATTGGACAGATCGTGGAACATGTATTCTTTTTGGAGATGGAGCAGGAGCAACAATAATATCTCGTGCTGGAGAAAAAGATATTTCCAGATTTATTGATTCTGAACTCTCTGCTGATGGTACACATTATGATCTATTAATTCAAAATGCTGGCGGTTCACGTATGCCTGCAACTGAAGAAACTGTGAAAGAAAACCTTCATACTGTTTATATGGAAGGCAATAAAATATTTAAAAATGCAATTCGCTCAATGTACAGTGCTTGTGATATTGTGTTAAAAAGAAATCATCTTGATGTACATTCTATTGACTGGCTAATTACACATCAAGCAAATTTAAGAATTATTCAGGCTTTAGGAAAAAAAATGAAGATAGATGAAAAGAAGGTAATTGTAAATATTGAAAAATATGCAAATACTTCCTCCGCTACTATTCCAATGGCTTTGGATGAAGCAATTCGAAACAAAAAAATACGTCATGGTGATATAGTGCTTATGGCTTCTTTTGGAGCTGGTCTTACATCTGGAAGTTTATTAATTAGAATTTAATTATTAAGGAAAAACAATGAGTAAAATCGCTTTTATTTTTCCTGGTCAGGGTGCTCAATATGTCGGTATGGCTATGGATTTTATTAAAAGTAATGTTGAGCTTGAGAATATTCTTAAAAATTTCGATATTAATAATAATACTGATTTATGTAAAATCATGTCCGAAGGACCGGAAGAAAAACTTAAAGAAACAAAATTTACTCAACCAGCAATTTTATTTCATAGTATTGCTGCTTTAAATACTGTTCTTAAAAAGATCAATATCATCCCGGATTATGTGGCAGGACATTCGTTAGGTGAATTCTCTGCTCTTGTTGCAAATGGTGTTCTTACTTTAGAAGATGCAATGTTTCTTGTTCATAAACGCGGTGAATTCATGATCAAAGCAAATGAAGGTAAACCTTTCGCAATGGCTGCCATTATTGGTCTTTCTTCGGATGAAGCGAAAGCTATTTGTGAAGAAGCTTCTAAGATTGATATTGTAATCGCAGCAAATTTCAATACACCTGTCCAGACTGTGATATCCGGCTCTAAAGCCGGAGTTGAAAAAACTTGTGAGATTGCACAAGAAAGAGGTGCAAAAAGAGTGGTCCCACTTGTTGTAGGTGGTCCTTTTCATTCTCCTCTTATTCAAAAGGCAGCAATCTGGCTTTCTAAAGAAATGAATAAAATTAATTTTAATGAGACAACTATTCCAGTAGTTTCCAATGTGAATGCAAAACCTGTTACAGATATTAATGAAATAAAAAAAAATCTTGCAAAACAAGTTACTTCATCTGTTCTCTGGGTTGATTCAATTAATTTCATGATCGAAGCAGGTGTGAACACTTTTATTGAATTCGGACCCAAAAAAGTGCTTGCTGGAATGTTAAAGAAAATTGACAAGAATATCAAAGTTATAAGTATCGACACAATCAAGACGTTTGAACTTGTAAAAAATGATTTGGAGACGTTATGAAACGTTTAGAAGATAAAGTTGCAATCATTACCGGAGCTGCTCGAGGTATTGGCTTCAGCATCGCAGAAATGTTATCTGAGCATGGTGCAATTTCTATTATAATTGATCTTAATCAAGAAGCTATAGATATTGCAGTTCAGAAGATCGACGACATGGGAAACAAAGCTATTGGTTTCGCTGCTGATGTAACAAATTCAGAAGAGATCGCTTCCATTTTTAAAGAGATCCATAAGAAATTCGGGAAGATTGATATTCTGATAAACAACGCAGGAATTACAAAAGACGGATTACTCATGAAAATGAAGGAATCGGACTGGAATGCAGTAATGGATGTAAATCTTAAGGGTACATTTCTCTGCACTCAAAAAGTTTGCAGATATATGATAAAAAATCGTTCAGGTGTAATTTTAAATATTGCATCTGTTGTTGGTATTATGGGAAATGCCGGTCAGGCAAATTATGCTGCTTCCAAAGGTGGTGTCATTGCTCTAACCAAGTCATCTGCAAAAGAATTTGCATCCAGAAATATTAGAGTAAATGCAATTGCTCCCGGTTTTATCAAAACAGAAATGACTGATAAATTACCACAAGAAGTTATTGACAATTATTCAGCTGCTATCCCATTATCCCGCATGGGTACAGTTAAAGATGTAGCAAATTTATGTATATTCCTGGCTTCTGAAGAAGCTAGTTATATAACAGGTCAGACCATCCAAGTGGATGGCGGTTTAATAATGTAACAAAAATTAAGGAGGAAATAATGGACATTAAAGCAAAAGTAATTGATCTTATCGTAGAAGAATTAGGTGTAGAAATTGGTGAGGTAACTCTTGAGGCAAGTTTTATTGAAGATCTCGGAGCAGATTCACTTGATACAGTTGAACTTATCATGAAGTTTGAAGAAGAATTTGATATTGATATTGCTGATGAGGATGCAGAAGGACTTGTAACTGTTGGAAAAGCAATCGAATATCTTGAAAAACAATTAAGTTAAATAATATTGCCGGTGGAGTTATTTATTTATAGCTCCACCATATTAATATCAAAATTTTGAGGTTACTATGAACAAACGGAGAATTGTCATTACCGGAATGGGCACAATAAATGCCATTGGAAATAATGTTGAGGATACATGGAAGAATCTTCTTGCTGGAAAATCCGGTGTTGATTATATTACAAATTTTGAAATAACTGAAGAATATTCAAGTAGAATTGCAGGCGAAGTAAAAAACTATGATCCAAATGATTATTTTGAGAGAAAGAGAATAAAAAAACTCGATCATTATACACAATATGCTTTAATTGCAGCAAGGCAGGCATTCAAAGATTCTGGATTGAATAACGTAGATTTTGATCATGACAGGGCAGGAGTAATCGTATCTTCTGGTATCGGAGGTATGCTTACATTTGAGACAGAAGCATATAAAATGGAGAGAAAAGGTCCAAAGAGAGTTAGCCCCTTCTTTATTCCTAAAATGATATCCAATATGGCATCTGCAGAAATTGCAATTGAATTTAATCTTAGAGCCATAAATTTTAATATCTCTTCAGCTTGTGCATCTGCAAATCATTCAATTGGAACTGCATTCCGCTCAATTCAATATGGTGATGCAGATATTATGCTTACAGGTGGAGCTGAAGGTTCTGTTACTCCTTTAGCAGTAGCTGGATTCTGTTCTATGAGAGCTCTATCAACTCGTAATGATGAGCCACAGAAAGCATGTCGCCCATTTGATAAAGAGCGTGATGGATTTATTATGGCTGAAGGTGGTGGAGTAATAGTTTTGGAAGAGATGGAACATGCTGTTAATCGTGGTGCTAAAATATATGCCGAGATAGTGGGCTATGGTGCTACTAGCGATGCTTTTCACATAACAGCTCCAGCAGAAAATGGTGAAGGTGGAGCACGGGCTATGCAAATAGCTATCAGTGATGCTGGAATAAAACCAGAAGAAATAGATTATATAAATGCTCATGGAACGTCAACACTCTTAAATGACTCGAATGAAACAGCTGCAATAAAGACTGTTTTTGGTGAGTATGCTAGAAAAGTAAAGATCAGTTCTACAAAATCTATGATTGGCCACACTCTTGGTTCTGCTGCTGCTATTGAAGCTATTGTTTGCTGTAAATCTATTACAACTGGCAAATTGCATCCAACTATTAACTACGAAAACCCTGATCCAGCTTGTGATCTTAATTATATTCCTAATAAAGCTATTGAGATGGAAGTGAACTACGCTTTAAGTAATGCTCTTGGATTTGGTGGTCATAACGGAGTAGTTATCTTTAAAAAATTTATTAAATACAATTGAATTGAATCAGTTAATTCACTTTATTCTATTTTGAAAAATATAATTAAATCTCTAATTTCACAAATATCTACAAAAGATTCTGCTCATTCTGATCTTAATAAATTTCAGAAGATCATTGGCTATAATTTTAATAACCTTTCTCTTCTAATCGCTGCACTTACACACACTTCTAGAGAACCCTTGAATACAAAGGGATCACCTTTTGAAAGAATGGAATTCCTGGGTGATTCTGTTTTGGGCTTGATCGTGTCGGAAGAACTGTTTCTTGAATTTTCGGAATATACCGAGGGTGAACTTTCAAAATTAAAATCTAAGATCGTTTCGAGGAAGATGTTGGCTCTGGTTTCAAGCAAATTAAAACTTAAAGATTACGTAATCTTCAATACTGAATCAGCAGGAAAAGGTGGATTAAATTCAATTCTTTCAAATACAATGGAATCTCTGATCTGCGCAATTTACCTTGATGGAAACATTGAAAAAGCTCGAAAATTCATAGTTAAATTCATTCTGAATAATTATTCTACATACCTTAAAAAAGGACATCTAACAGATTACAAGAGTATGCTTCAAGAATATACACAAGCAGAATTCCATGCAGCTCCAGATTATCATATTTTAAAAGCTGAGGGGCCGGAACATGAAAAAATATTTACGGTTAAGGTTTTGATAAAAGATAATACTTATGGTTTAGGAACAGGTCTAAGCAAAAAAGCAGCCCAGCAGGAAGCAGCAAAACATGCCTGTAACAAATTGGGATTATAACCCTGAACTATAATGAAGATTTATCCAATTTTCATACCTCATCTCGGATGTCCTTTCAACTGCATTTATTGTGATCAATTGACAATAACAAAAAGTAAAATCCATTCAGTTCAATCAATTTCGGAGAATGTAAGAAAATTCTGTGAGAATAATGAATTGGAAGAAAAAGAGATCGCTTTTTTTGGTGGCACATTTACTAAACTGTCATTTAAACTGCAACAAGCATATTTAGATGCAGTAAATAAACACAAAGATTTGATAAGCGGTATCAGAATTTCTACCAGACCCGATTCAATAGATCAGGAAATTTTAGATTTTTGTAAAGAAAACAACGTTCAGACAATTGAGCTGGGAATTCAGAGTTTTGACGATTCTGTACTCAAAGCTACGAAACGCGGATATATTGCTCGAACTGCTATAGAATCCTGCAACCTGATCAAGAAAAATAATTTTTTACTGGGCATTCAATTGATGCCGGGACTTCCCGGATTTAATTCTGAATCTCTTAAAACGACAATTGAAACAACTATTAATCTTAAACCAACTTTTGTAAGGATCTATCCGACAATCGTACTAAAAAATACTGAACTTGAAAACTGGTTTAATTCAGGAAATTATTCTCCTCTTTCATTGAAAGAATCAATTTTGATAACATCAGAAATGATAAACAGGTTTAGAGGAAAAAAAATAAAGGTAATTAAAGTGGGATTGCATTCGGATATTGATAAAGAAAATATTATAGCAGGACCATATCATCAATCATTTGGAGAATTGATAAGAGCTGATATGCTTAAGATTGAAATACTTAATTGTTTTGAAAATAAAACACTAGAAATTTCGCCACGTGATATTTCATTGTTTAAAGGTTTCGATTCACAAATGCTTAAGGAAATAAAAAAAGAAAAAAAGTTAAAATATCTGCCCATTAAAATAAATAATTATTTAAAAAAAGATAATTTTATTTTTACAAACGCTCAAGCTGATCAAAATTGGTAATCATGATAATAATATTAGCAATAATCTCAATTATTCTGATCTCTTTTTTTTATAAAAAAACCATCCCTGTAATTAATAACTGGCAAAAAATATTATTGATCAGTTTGCGTTCTATTGCAATCATAATTTTATTTTTACTGCTACTAAATCCAATACTCTATTTCTTCCATGATAAAGCTGTAAGACCTTCTGTTGTTATACTAAATGATGTCTCTGAAAGCATGCAACAATTTGGTAAAAAACAAACAAAATCTGAAATCTTCAAAGACTTTAATAATAAAATTGAAACTATAATCGGATCAAAAGATTATAATATTATCAATTTTGATTTTGCTAATGGAATTAATGGTAATAAAACATCTACGAACCTGAGCAAAACATTTTTACAGGTCTTTAAAAAAATTGATTCAAACAATATTGAAGCTATTTTTTTACTTTCTGATGGCTGGTTCAATGATGAAGAATTTGAGATGATCGGAAACCAAAATATCCCAGTTTATGCCATTGACCCTCATTTCCAATCTGATGATTTTGATATTAAATTAACAGACATTAAACATAATAAATCAGTTTACAGAAATGAGATCACACCGATTGAAGCTACAATTACTGTTGGAAATTATGAAGGTAAAGCAAAAATTGAACTTTATACTAATGATTTGTTGATCAATGAAAAAGTGGTTGATCTTAATGGAATAGATTTCCTGCAAATTAATTTTGACACATCATTTCAAAGTACTGGTTTTACTCCAATCAGTTTAAAAATAACTACTGATTCTACTGAAACAAATACAGAGAATAATCTCCTTAGTAGTGCTATTCAGGTTAAACGTGACCATTCTAAAGTTTTATTAATATCCGATATTTTAAACTGGGATGTAAAATTTATCATTAGTGCAGTAAATCACAATCAACACTGGCAGAGCAAATTTTTATTGAAAAAGAACCAGCTGCAGTTTGGTAATAAAAGTACACGTTTTGAAACTGAAATGGATAATATTAATGTTCTTACACTTATCAATTATGGTAATCTAAATTTCTCTGAAAATGAAGTAATATTAATTGATAGATTTGTCAGAAATGGCGGAGGCCTTTTCATTGTTGGAAAACCAATAATTGAGTTAGAAGATATTTCACCAGCTATTTCATCCGGTATAAATCGAATTTTTAAATCTACTTTTGCACTTACCAAACTAAGTGAACAATTTAGCACGTTTTCTTCAGTTGAGAAAAAAGAATTAAAGAATATCCCTCCTGTTTCATATTACTATGTTAATTCAAAAATAGAGGCAAAAGTACTTGCACAATTTAATAATGATGAGAGAAGTCCTGCAATATTATTTAAAAATATTGTGAATGGAAAAATCTTACATTTTGCTTTCTTAGATCTTTGGAAATGGCAGTTGTGGAATTCTAATAATAGATATAATAATTTGATGCATAACATTTTTTCTTGGTTAGGACAAACAAGCTCTGATCGGTTTTATGCATCACTAGATAAGAATTCTTTCTACCTCGGTGAAGATATAAATATTAACCTGCTTGCATTTGACGAAACACTTTCCCCAATTACAGAGATGAATGCAGAAATATCTGTTACAAATTCTGAGAGTGAAATTGTTTATCAAAGTTTTTTTTTGAAAGAGAATAATAAACACTCAATAAAAATTTCTGATCTACAATCAGGAAAATATAATTTTGTAATCTCAGACAAAATATCTAATTTGCAAACAGAAGGTGAATTCATAATCTCACAAAATTCCCCTGAAAGTCGAGATAATGGAATAAATCTATCCTTGTTATCTTATATTTCAAATAAAACTAATGGCAAATTTATTGAAAATATGAGTGATCTTGAGATTTCTAAAGCAAAAAAAGAAATCATCAAATTAAAATTTGAGATCCCAATTTATAAAAAATGGTATCTTATCGCTCTCTTCTTATTCGTATTCTGTATGGAATTGTTTTTCAGAAAAAGATGGGGATTGTTATAATAAACAGCCTGTAAGCATACAGGCTGTTTATTATATAATTGGTTACCAGTTCTAATATTTTATCTTTATCGCGGATTGAAATCCAATCCCTTTAGCATAACGAAAAAAACCATGATAAAAAGTAGATCCAATCATCCATTCAAATTTATTGAAATTTAAACCGGTTTTAAACTGAAAGTATACATTTTCGTCATAACCCAGTCCTATCTGAAGTGGGATTGTACCATACTGGATGCCCGCTGCAGTATAAAACCTATCTATATAAGCAAATTGATTATTAGTATAACGCATCATAACATCCAGTTTGTTGAAAAACTGATATTCTGCACCTATGCAGAAAGATGGATTAATTTTTAATGTTTTACTTTCTGCATGGATCGAATCATTTTCAATATTCTCATATTCAAATGCTTCATGACCTTCTTGAAGCCAAAGAAGAGAATCAGTTACAACTTTCGAATATTCTCCTCCTGCAAGATCTTCATATCGCAATTGAAGAAAAATATTATCCATACTTAAATGAAAGAATCCAGAGTAAAATGGAACCTTAAGACCAAACCCAAAACTGGGATTAAGTTTTCCGCTATAATCTTCATCAGTATGCAGAAAACGCGTATAAATATCATAAAAAGTGCTGTCGGGTAAGGTGCCAAATTTCTGTCTGCTTTCAACTACTCCTGCATAAACCAAAGAGTAATTAAGATTGATTTTGCCGCCAACATATACGGGAAGATCACGTAACCCAGATACAAATTTATTTTCTGTTTCAAAAGGGAATAACCTGGGTATCATTCCCAAATTCAAAGCTTCAGGGTAGGCATAATCTAAACTTGCTTTACAAAATGCAAAAGCTTTACTTCCCTCGCTGTTATGACTGATATAAACAACATCATTCTCGTTACCATAAAATACAAGTTTGGTGTACATTTTATCCAGTAATTCTACATCGAATGTAACAATTGTTTTTATTGAGAAATTCCAATTTCCTTTGCCAAAATCAACCAATGTGGTATTAAAATTTCCATATAAATCAATATTGTCACTTGTTAACATTGTTTTTTCACTTTCTTTTAATCTTCTGCCTTCTTGGAATAGGTTAATATCATCAAATTTTAAGAGAGAGTTATTTACATTAAATTCATAAGTAAGACCTGGAAATGTGATCTGTGAATAATTTCTGTTGGCTATGTTAGCTGGATTATCAGGAAAAAAATTGAAATTTGCAAACAATGAATAACTTAACACTAAAATTGAAATCGTAATTATTATTCTTCTCATCATTTCCACCTTATTCCATCAATCCACTACTGATTTCTATCTCAAGTTCTATTAATGCTTGAAGTTCGATCGAACCAGACAACGGAGTTCCTTCTTCTGAAAATAGTTGGATCTTAGGAATTACAAACACGGAATCTCTCCGGAAAAACTCCAAATCATGTTTTGTTATTTCTATTTCAACTTGTTCCATTCCAGGTCCAGTTGATTGTATAATATTTGGCACATTGATAATAGTGAACAAGGTTGTATCGGGGTTTATTAGCTCTGTGAAATCATCCGTTTTTTGTTGAGAAATTAAAATTTTGACACCGGTATCAAATCCGAGTGTATTAATATAGTTGAGAGTTAATTTTGCGTTTAGAAAAGCATCTATCTCGGTTTGTCCAATATCTTCTGTGTCGATTTTTTCCACTCTCGGATTACCATCCCCATCTTTCGGAATTACCCAGCAGTCAGCTTCGATATCCAGCTGTGCTTCTATTATGATTTCTGTTTCAATCACATCACCTTGATTATATTCAATCATATTTTCAGAATCTCCAATAATCGGATAAATAGTGTACCAGACACTATCAGGTAAGATAGAGATAAATTCATTGATGTTGTATTCATCCGAAGATAACACAACAATTGTTCCACCTCCGGTAATATCCAATATCGGAATTTCACCATTGATATCGACTAATTGTTCTATATCTCCATCACTATTAATAGAATTCAGATCAATAGTAAGCATTGCTGGGACAGAAGTATCAACAACAAATCGAATTTCACTGTATCCGGCAATTGCAAACTCACCAGTAATATACGGATAGTCAATATCTATGACTTCATCTCCAGTAACCTCGTCTTGTTCCCGTGGATCTAATATTCCTTGAAAGTAAGCAAATTCAAGCTCATCTATAGTTGTTTGAATATCGAATACATCAGAAGAATTTATCTTCCGATAATCATCACCTGTATCAGCTGTGATTGCATCAATTATAATTTTCAGGCTATCTAACAATGTAATGCCATCACCTAGAATAGCACCATCAATATTAATAATTTCTGTTACATAAGAAGTTTGACCAAATCCACCGCTGGCAGGGATATTCATTGTGTATGTAAAAGATTCGGCATTTGTAGGTAGAGTTAACTTTTCGATATAAACCGTTGCAACCATATCCAAGTCAATATCATTTGCAATATCGATCGTAATGTTTTGATCGTCGTATGAAAGCGTTGCCTGATAGATTGTAACATCTTCATCTAAAGTTACATATATAGTGTCACTAGTTGTTTGTTCAGGAATTTGAGCGTTTGTATATTGTGCGATCGGATTTACAATAGCTATATTAACTTCTAACGTTGCATCAATATCTACAGTAGCTCCTTCTCCTTCTGTTCCCCTGCTACCACCTGTTGTAAGAACCTTGATCTCATTAAACATGGTTACTCCGGCAAGGCTTTCAAATTCAGTTATTGTAATCGTATTATCGGGTGGAATATCTTCTGAGAATTCATGAATCAGAATCACATTATCATCTACATCCAAAACATGAATTATCAGTGGTTCTCCTGCATTAACATTTCCAATCCAGATCGCGGTATTATTCATTAGAGAAAACTGTATCTGTCCGGAAATAAATTGAATTTCTAAAAATTCATCAAAAGGTTCCAAATCGTCTTTTAGAATATCCGGCATCGTAAAAGGTAGAATTCCCGGTGCTGGGATATAGCCATTAACTAAGGTTGGATCAATTTCATTTAAAGGAATTTCTGTGTCAATTGGATTTGGATCATCGATCTCAATGTTTCCAATACTTATGTTATCATTATCTTCGATTACATTTGTTGAAAAAACAAGATCACCAGTTTCACTCATTGTTTCGTAAAAACTAATTGAATCACCATTAACAACAAGTACAGAATCCTCTTCTGCTAATTGTATTGCCTCATACGTGTCATTCAGAATGTATAGCTGAAATTTTGAAGTCCAAGTAGGGATGCCCAAATTTTCGGGTATTGAACAACTAAATAAGAGTAGAATCAGAAATGTTATTAAAACCAATTTTTTCATTTATCCTCCTATGAATGACGTCAACAACAAATATCACTCACTCTTCCTTATTTTCTTTTAAATCAATATATTATGATGCTTTTTCTGTTTTAGATTTATCCTTTTTAAAAATTATAGCACATTTCTTGCTTTGACAATATCTTTCAGTCATGGTAACTTCATTTATATTATCTTTTTAATTTAATTACAAATATAATTATAATATTCATTTTTGTAAACTAATAAATGAATTTTATTCCCCCCGTTCAGCAATATTAATTTTCTTACATTTTTTAATTTTTTTTTGAATCATAAATTAACACAATGCAAAAAAATCATCAATTTCTGTTTGACAATATTATATACATTTCTAATATATTAATATTTAATATTTTACAAGAGGGGGGTGTAATGAAAAAGAAATGTTTATTTTTATTGTTCATACTAATTATAATACCCATATCAGCAGAGTGGACAATTGTACAAACTTACTCGATACCCGAGGGAGCATCCGGACTAGCTTTTGATGGTACTTATCTTTATTGCGGCATTTATGGTGCAAACGGAGATGAAGTTTACCAGATCGATCCAAGTGATGGAACTTATCAGCTTCAATTTTCTAATGCAAACATTGGAGACAGTTTTGGAATGACATGGGATGGAACAAATCTTTGGATTACAGATCACGTAACAAGTCCATCCATTCCGGCTACAGCCATTGAATTAGACATCAACTCAGGAACAATCTTATCACAGTTTGACCTCCCAGCACACTACATGTCTGGTATTGCTTATGATAGCGGTGATTTTTGGGTAACTGCTTATTATGATCCTGATGGAGAGATCTACAAAGTAGATAATACCGGAGCTATAATTCAACAATTCGCAGCTCCTGATGCACAACCATGGGATCTTTGTTTAGAAAATGATAACCTCTGGATGGCTGATTATTGGGGAGATGCTCTTTATAAGATCGATCCGATTACAGGAACACTGTTAGAAACACATCCTTCTGAAGGAACTGATCCTGCTGGTATTGTATTCGACGGACAATATTTATGGTATTGTGACAATGGCAGCGGTGGTTTTGATTATCTTTATAAAGTTGATTTGGGTGGTGTAGGTACACCTGCTATTGAGTTAGGTTGGGATGATTACAATTTTGGAAATACTACTATCGGACAACCAGAATCAGTTGAGCTTCCTGTTACTAATATTGGAACTGCAGATTTAATGATTACAAATCTTGATTTTACTTTGAATGATTTTTCTTCTGATGAAACACTTCCGATCACAATTACTCCCAGCTCTACTGAAAATTTAACGATAATTTTTGATCCTTCCGTTTGGGGAGCCTACAGTTGTATATTAACCGTTGAATCAAATGATCCGGTTAATCCATTTGAGCTTGTAACACTAAGCGGATATGCTGTTACTGATGATCCCCAGATTGTAATTTCTCCTACAAATTTAAACTATGGATCTATACGGGTCGATGCATTGACTGGAAGATATCTTAACATTAGTAATCAAGGTTCTGGCAATTTAGAAATAACCCAATTTGAATTTGACGACACTCAATACATTTTGGATGAAACTGTTGAACTTCCACTAATAATTACACCCGCCAGTGAAGTTGATGTCAGGATCTGGTTTAATCCACAATCTTCTGGAACCATAAACGCAACTTGCACGATCTACAGTAATGATCCTACTGCACTTACTACCGATATCGCTCTTACAGGAACTGGTGACAACACTCAATATGCCATTGGTTCTATTCTTTGGCAATACACAATAAATACAGGTTATGACAACAGCCCTAAAGCAATTACCCCAATAGAAGATATCAACGGTGATGAAGTTGGTGATGTCATTATTTGTTCTGAAGATAATTTTGTGCGCTGCTTTAATGGCAATGCATCTGTTACAGGTGATGTACTGTGGGAAACAGAAATCTATTCCGGAAATATCTATAATCAGAACGCTCTGAAAATTATTGAGGATATTGATTCGGACGAATACGATGATGTAATAGTAGGTACAACTGGCGGAGATAGAGCAGTAAGAGCTATTTCCGGGAAAACCGGACAACTGATCTGGACATTTAATACAAGTATTTACGGTGGTGATGGAGGTTGGGTTTACCAGGTAGATGTTTCCTATGATTATAATAATGACGGCATTCAAGATGTTTTGGCAGCAACAGGTAGTGATGCCCAAAGAGTTATGTGTTTGGATGGTACAACCGGTAGTGAGCTTTGGAATTTTTATTTAGCTGGGCCAAAATTCAGTTGTATTGGAATTTCCGATATTAATAATGATGGAGTTCCTGATGCAATCGGAGGTGGTTCCAATTCTTACGAAACTGAGGGTAAAATCTGGGGAATCAGTGGAGCTAATGGTTCACAGCTCTGGGAATTCACAACTGGAGGAAGTTCAGTTTGGGCATTGGCAGAAGTTGATGATTTTTCCGGAAACGGGATCAATGATGTTGTTGTTGGAGATTTCGGTGGAAATTACTATGGAATTGATACATCCAATGGATCGATGGAATGGAGTGGTTCAATTGGAAGTGGATTGATCATTCGTTTTGAAAAACTGAACGATGTAAACGGAAACGGACATCCCGATATTGCCATAGCCCGCAGCACACAAGATAATGCAATCGTGATTGATGGTCACACCGGTGATAACATCTGGCTGCAACCTGTGGCAGATCAACCCTGGGTTGTAGATAAAATCGGTGACATCACAGGAGACGGAATCAATGATGTTGTCTGGGGAACATTATTCGGCAGTAACTTTGGTTACTTTATGGATGGCGCAACAGGTAATATACTTTCTCAAACTCCAGTTGGTTCAGCCTGTGATGCAATTGGCGGAATTCCAGACGTTGCAGGTGATGGATCCTGGGAAATGATTATGGGAGGCAGGAATGGAGCTGTTATCTGCGTTTCGGGTGGAGAAACTGTAGGCAACGGTATTTTAGAAGGTACGATCACTTTAAATGGTGGAACTGGAAGTGTAAATGCTACATCCGTTCAAATAGGAACAACAACCGTAACAGTTGACCCAACAGGATATTACACTACTGAATTAATTCCAGGATTATATGATGTAACATTTTCTTTGCCTACATACGAATCTGTAACAATCGAAAATGTAGAAGTCATTTCAGAACAGATTACTACTCTAGATGTTGTTTTGAACTATTGTTTTGCTCCACAAAACCTTACATATACAATTGAATATAATGATATTATCTTAGAATGGGATGAGCCCCAAACTACAAGAGAAGTAACATCCTACAAAGTATATAGAGATGAAGTTGAAATTGCTGAAATTAATGAACTTACATACACAGACGAAGACCTTATAATAGCTATTTATGAATACTATGTAACAGCAATTTATTCTGATGGGCAAGAATCTGAATCATCAAATGTAGTTACTATTGAATTAACAAGCAGTGGAAATGGATTAATTCCATTAGTAACAAAATTACACGGAAATTATCCTAATCCATTCAACCCCAGCACATCCATACGATTTGATCTTGCTGGGGATTCAGATGTTACGATACAAATTTTCAACGTGAAAGGACAGTTGATAAAAACCTTGATCCAAGAAAAAATATCTGCTGGAGAGCATTCAATAGAATGGAATGGTGATGATGATGATGATCGTTCGATAGCTTCAGGTATCTATCTTTATAAATTACAGGCTGATTTACAGTTATTCATAAGGAAGTGTATTTTACTAAAATAACCATTTAACTACGCAAATAATTAGAGGTGGTTTATTTCCACCTCTTTTTTTTTATTGACATTATATCTATATTATTTTCAATACATTAGTGAATTAAATAGTATTAAGGAAAATGAATGAACAAAAATGAACTAATTGACTGGCTTTTTGAAAACGGAGATGCGGTAATTCGATATCGCACGGCAACAGAACTTACTAATGATAAGTCTGAGTACAATATTTCTTCTTTAAGAACTGAATTAATGAAAACACCAAAAGCTCATTATTGGATGAAATGCTTAAAAGATAAGCGAAGGCTAAATTATATACATGGCAGCTATGATTATTGCTTCGAAAATGCCATGGGTAAACTTATCTTCATGGGTATCAAAGCTGGATTTAATAAATTGGAAGATTCATCAAAATCATATGTGAAATGGTTAAAAGAAAGTATTGAAACAGAATCAGAAGAACCAATTGAGAATCCTATTGATTTCTTCTATGAAAATCTTATTGCTTCATTTTTATCTGCTTCGGGTTTTAAAGATATTGAACCCGTCAGTACATTTGTTCGAGAACGGATCAATATGATCTACAATTTTACTAAAGATAATAATTTTTCAATTTTCGCTGATAAAGCTAATTATAAGGGAATTTCTAAAGCCTTTGATGATCATCCACTTATAGATCCTGAATTATATCTTGATGGAAAATTCAAACTACCGTGGATACATGATCTTCTTACATTCTCAGCATTTTATGACGAATTCCCTGATAAGATCGATCAAATTATTTCCTATATTTTAAATGAAAAATATCAAAAATTCCCAGATGGTTACGGAATAGTTATGGCTGGAGTAAAACGGTATACTGTGTTGGGTTGGAATGTTTGGCTACCTGGTTTTTCCAATTTTAATCTTAATGAATTTCACAAGCAGAATATTGTAACTCGTATGATCCTTATGAGACCTTTTAAAGGTGCTCGAGAAAGTAAATGGTATAAAAATTGTTTACAACATTTAGAGCAATTCAAGCAAAAAAATGGAACATATCTTTTTCCAAAAGAATATCTTAACGAGAAAAATAACTCTTATTTTATCACTGGTTATCATATGGGGCTTGGTGAAAATAGAAAATCAAAAAATGGACTTGCTTTAGAATCTACATTCTGGATGTTGAAATTAACAGATAAGTAAAAAAATATCTGTTTAATAGTCTTTAATCAAATCTTCAAAACATTAATTATATATAATTTTTTCTCTCAAGGGGCAATTATGAAGATACAGTGAAGATGATAAGGAAGAGGGTGGAGAATAATGGATAATTTATTAAGAAGTAATTAGGTTTTAAAAATGGTGTGGCCAATTATCAAGGTGTCTTTGTCAAAAACTACAGAATCAAATTTCATTCATTTCAGCTGGATTAGTTGGCTTATTTTTTCACTTTTCTTTTCGAGTGATATATTCTGTGATGAGTGGTCTTTCGTACGAGTTTTCAGTTCTTTCATTGCGATTTCATTATGTATCCTGATAAAGAATAAATTCCAATTTAGTAAATATTTCGTTGCTTTTAGTGTTTTGTTATATTTCATTTCCACAATAAAATTGTGGATCTTTATATAAGGGTGAAGAAGTATGAATCAAATCATTAGGATGATGAAACTAATAAATGAAAAACCTTTCATTTTACTAATTGTGTTATTGATATTTTGTTTTTCTCTACAACTCATTAAATATCATGAAATCGGAAATCTAATTACTTGTGATGGATTGGGATATTATGCTCATTTACGCTCATTATTCATCGATGGAGATTTGCATTACGCAAATGAATTCAGAGATTATAATCCTCTTCTACATGGTGTTCCAAATCCCGAAACCATAACTTGCACAAAACATGTGCACAACAAATATACAATCGGTTTGCCTTTGTTATGGTTACCATTTTTTCTTTTGGCTCATATATTTACAATTTTATTGAACTTATTTGGATTGAATATTCCTTTAAATGGCTACTCTGTTCTCTATCATTTTTTCATTAGTTTTGGATCCATTTTTTATGGCTTAATTGGATTAACTCTTATCTATAGAATTTTGATGAAATTTTTTAATCGATCAGTATCATTAATCACCGTCTCTGCTATTACGTTGGGCACAAATATAATCTACTATATTGGCAGTGATACTACTATGTCTCATGCGATTTCTCTTTTTACTGTAACCTGGTTTATTTATCTTTGGTTGAACAACAGAAATAATTATACTGTTAAATATATGATCATTTCGGGTTTTTCCACTGGCATCATGTCTTTGGTTCGATTGCAAAATATCTTATTTCTTATTTTACCTGTGATAGACTTGTTCATTGAGTTAATACAAAGTAAAAGTTTCCCCCAAAACCTTATCTGGAAGCGATTTATTAGAATTTGTGTTTTTATTTTTACATTTCTTCTTGTTTTACTGCCGCAATTTGTCGTGTGGAAAATCCTATACGGCAAATTTGTTTTATATTCTTATCAGGGCGAAGGCTTCAATTTTTTACATCCGCAAATTTACAATAGCCTTTTATCTCCACTGCATGGACTGATTTATTGGAATCCAGTCATTTTAATTTCACTGATTGGATTGGTGCTCTTTATTAAAAAACAACGAAAAACTGGATTTATGTTTGCAATCGCATTTTTGCTGCAGTTATATTTAAATGCTTCTTGGAGTTTCTGGTCATTCGGGAGCAGCTTTGGGAATCGCGGTTTTGTAAATTGTAGTTTCGTTTTTGCAATTGGACTTGCCATGTTATTGAGTGTTCTAAAAAGAAGCAGTTCAATAATACTTTATATTACTTTAACTTTACTTGTATTTTGGAATTTAATATTTATGCTTCAATACTCCGCTGGCATGATCTCATACAACGAACCTGTTTACTTTCACCAGGTTTTTAATAATTTGACAAACTTACTCAAGTTTATATTTAATCTCTTTTAGTATGAGTGCAGATATAAAATACTAACGAGTAAATTGACTTGATAGTGATTAAGTTTTGTGGAGATATAATGAAAAATAAAATTTTAGTTACAGGTGGTGCAGGTTTCATTGGATCACATCTTTGTGCAAGATTGCTGCAGGAAGATAATGAAGTAATATGCTTAGATAATTATTTCACCGGTTCAAAAAGGAATATCATTGAGCTTTCAGATAATCCTTATTTTGAATCTATCAGACATGACGTCACCGAACCATTTAATGTGGAAGTAAATGAAATTTACAATTTAGCTTGTCCCGCCTCACCGGTAAATTACCAGTTCGATCCGGTACAAACAATCAAAACATCGGTTCATGGAACGATCAATGTGCTCGATCTGGCAATAAGACTGAAAGTAAAAGTATTGCAGGCTTCTACCAGTGAAGTTTACGGTGATCCGGAGATTCATCCACAAACTGAAGAATACTGGGGTAAAGTCAATCCAATCGGCATAAGATCGTGCTATGATGAAGGAAAACGTTGCGCTGAAACACTTTTCTTCGATTATCATCGACAGCACGAACTAAGGATCAAGGTTGCCAGAATTTTTAATACTTATGGTCCCAATATGCAAACTAACGATGGTAGAGTCGTCAGCAATTTTATTGTTCAAGCTTTGCAGGGGAAAGATATAACTATTTATGGAAACGGAAACCAAACCAGAAGCTTTTGCTATGTTGAAGACATGGTTGATGGTTTAATAAAATTAATGAGCTCTTCAGATGAGATCATTGGTCCCATCAATTTAGGTAATGAAGAAGAAACAACAATTAAAGACCTGGCTCTGAAAATTATTAAACTAATAAATTCAAATTCTAAGATTATAAACAAACCGCTACCACAAGATGATCCAAAGAACAGGTGCCCGAATACAGATAAAGCAAAAACCATTTTGAAGTGGAGAGCAAAAACTCCTTTGGATATTGGACTTAAAAAAACTATAGAGTATTTTGATAATCTTTTGAGAAAGAGTTATAAATGAGTCAAACAGTAGCGATTCTCATAACTCTATTTTGTGCATTCCTTGCATCTTTAGGACAAACTTTCTTCAAAATTGGCTCTAAAACTGTGAATGCCAATCTGATTTCCTGGATTTTTAATTGGCGAATAATATTAGGAATGTGTCTTTATGGATTATCAGCCGTTTTATTTATTATAGCATTAAAACATGGTAAACTTTCCATATTGTATCCCATCATTGCATCAAGTTATATATGGGTTATGGTGATTTCACATTTTATTCTCAAAGAACAAATAAATTATTTTAATTGGATCGGAGTTTTTCTAATTATTTGTGGAGTTTTTATGATTGCTTTAAAGGGAGGAATACATTGAAACTATCTGTTGTGATGCCGGCATACAATGAGATTGATACCATTGAGGAAATAATTTATAAAGTGCAAGCAGTAAAAATAGAAAAGGAAATAGTTGTTGTTGATGACGGTTCAACGGATGGAACTAAAGAATTTC
>JAVCCF010000013.1 GCA_030765625.1 Candidatus Tenebribacter burtonii | reverse complement strand
TATCGCGGTTATGGTGCCATTCAGGCAAATTTTGCTGTTGAATCTGCCATTCGTGAATTAGCAGAAAAACTTAAGATGGACCCAACTGAGCTACGCTTGAAAAACTGCATCAAAGAAGGAGAAACCTCACCAGTATTTAAAGTTATGGGAGAAGGTGGAGAAGGTATTGCTCAGGTTATGGAAAGTTGCAAACTTGAATATTGTATAAACCGCGGGAAAGAATTGATAGATTGGGACAACAAATTCCCAGCTAAAAAAATTGCTCCCAATAAAATAAGAAGTGTCGGATGCGCAATTGCCATGCAAGGTTCCGGAATACCTCTGCTTGATATGGGCGCTGCCTCATTAAAACTGAATGATGACGGCTTTTTCAATCTTCTAGTTGGTGCAACAGATCTGGGAACAGGAAGTGATACTATTCTCAGTCAGATTGCAGCTGAAGCTATCGGTGTACCTGTAAACAGAATTGTAATAACAGCTTCTGATACAGATACTACACCTTATGATGTGGGAGCTTATGCATCCAGTACAACTTTCGTTTCTGGTAATGCTGTTAGAAAAGCAGGATTGAATATGAGAGCAAAACTCATTGAAGAAGCAGCCAAAGCACTAAAGGCTGTGCATAAAGATGATATAATCTTTGAGGATTGTGTATTCAAATCAAAATTCGGTGGTGAATCAATTTCATTGAATGAACTTTCAGTAGGTCTTTATTACGAATTTGGAGCCGATATGAAGCAACTTATTTCCTCTGGATCAAATACAAGCCCTAAATCTCCACCTCCATTTATGTCTGCATTTGTAGAGATTGAGCTTGATACGGAAACAGGTCAATTTGACATCTTGGATTATGTAGCTGTAGTTGATTGTGGAACTCCAATAAATCCTAATCTAGCCAGGATCCAGGTCGAAGGAGGAATTCTTCAGGGGATTGGGATGGCAATATATGAAGATGTTCAATATTCTAAAGCCGGAAAAATGCTAAGTAACAATCTTATGAAATATAAAATTCCCAATAGAAATGATGTGAAGAAAATTACCGTGGAATTTGCTGAAAGTTATGAACCTTCAGGACCTTATGGTGCAAAATCCGTAGGTGAGATCGGTATTGATACTCCACTTGCTGCAATAGCTAATGCTATTTATAATGCTGTAGGTATAAGACTTCGATCAGTCCCTTTAACTGCAGAAAAGATTTTAGCTGCTATTGATAATAAATAAAATAACTTAAAAATGGAAATAAATATGGATAAAAATAATAAATACCATTTTGAATGCACAACCTGCGGTGCAAAATATGAGCAGGATGAAGTTACTTACCTCTGCCCAATCTGTGAAAAGGAAAATAAAAACGATCAACCACCAAAAGGTATTCTAAAAACATTGTACGATTACAAGAAGATCAAGAATTCAGCAAAATGGCATAAACTTTTTGATAAAATCAAAGCAAAAGAATATCGGGAACTGTTACCAATTAATTCTGAACGTAGTCTTTCCTGGCTCAAAGTTGGAAAAACACCGCTTTACGAAATTAATTCTAAATCGTTCAAAAATTTAAAGGGAGAATTTACAATTCTGTTAAAGGATGATTCACAGAATCCTACATTTTCTTTTAAGGACAGAGCTTCTGATCTTGTCTGCGCTTTTGCTAAAGAGCAGAAAATTGATACAATCGTTGCCGCATCAACTGGAAACGCCGGATCATCTTTAGCTGGCATTTGCGCTTCCCAAAAACAAAAAGCAATTATTTTTGCTCCAGCTTCCGCTCCAAAAGCAAAACTTACACAGATCTTGATGTACGGAGCACAACTGATTCCCGTTGACGGAACATATGACGATGCTTTTGATCTCAGTATTGAAGCTACAAATAAGTTTGGCTGGTATAATAGAAATACAGCTTATAATCCTTTTACCATTGAAGGTAAAAAAGTAGTATCCTTCGAGATATTCCAGCAGATGAAACAGAAAATTCCTGATCGGATTTTTGTACCTGTTGGCGATGGATGTATTATTTCTGGTGTTTTCAAAGGTTTCGAAGACCTATTGAAGATAGGATTAATAAGAAAAATACCAACTATCATTGCTGTTCAATCTGAAAAAAGTGATAATATTGTTCGTAATTTGGAAAATGAAAAATTCATTACCAAACCAAGTACAACTATTGCCGATTCGATCGCTGTGGATATTCCCCGAAATTACTGGATGACCAGGAAATTCATGGAACAATACAGTGGAGAATCAATAATTGTAAGCGATAAAGAGATTATTTCAGCTTCTAAAATGTTGAGTAACAATACCGGGATATTCTCTGAACCAGCAGCAGCTACAGCTTTTGCCGGAATGATAAAATATTCAGAAAAAGGATTGATTGACGAAAATTCAAAAAATGTTATTTTACTAACCGGTAGTGGATTAAAAGATCTAAATTCAGTTCAGGGAATCATTAAAATTCCTGAATCTATAAAAAAACTGGAAGATATAAAATTGTAATACTATATAAATTGAGGTGATTATGAAATGCGTTAAAAAATTTGATGCCAAACCTAAATTGGATGGATCATGGAAATTTGTTGATGATTATACATATGATAATATGTTATATGGTCAGCTGCTTTATTCCAAATGTCATCATGGCTATATAAAAAAAATAACTTTCCCATCTAATTATG